>NZ_JBSFUB010000014.1:0-124948 GCF_053591575.1 Streptomyces altiplanensis
GCCGCCGCGTCGCCGTACCGCTCAGCGGGCCAGCCATGCCCTCTCCAGCTGGACGCGTCCGTAACCGGGCAGGGTCGGCAGGCCGCGCACCGGGGCCGCCGCGAGGTCGATGCCGTCGGCCACGCCCCACAGCAGGTAGCCGGAGTCGTCGTGCTCGATCTGCTGGAGCTCGCGCAGCGCCTCGGCGCGCTCGGCGGCGTCCTCGGTGGCGGTGACCTTCCGGTACGCCGCGTCGAACTCGGCGTTGTCCCAGGCGGCTTCGTTCTGTGCCGAGTCGGAGATCATGGTCTTGCTGGCGAGGAAGACGACGGAGTCGTTGGTGCCCCAGTACGTGGTGTAGAGGTCGCCCTTGAGCCATGTCTTGTCCCAGAAGGTGGCGGACTCCTGCTTGACCACCTCGATCCGTACACCGGCCTCGCGGACCTGGGTGGCGAAGAGCGTCGCGGACTCGGCGAGGCCGGAGATGTCCTCGGTGGTCAGCAGCCTGTACGTCCTGGAGGTGTCGAAGCCGGCCTCCTTCAGCAGCTTCCTGGCCCTCGCCAGGTCGCGCTCGCGCTGCGGGATGTCCTTGGCGTAGGCGGGGTCGCCGGTGCCGAGGATGTCGTTGCCGACCTTGCCGTAACCGGACAGCACCTGCTCGACCATCGCTTCGCGGTCCACGGCCAGCTTCAGCGCCTCGCGCACCCTGGGGTCGGCGAAGGGGCCGGACCCCGTGCGCATGACGACGGGCATCGCCATGTCGTCGGGGCGGCGGACGACCTGAATGTCCTTGCGCTTCTCGGCCGTGCGGGCGGCGACCGCGCCGACGTTGGAGGCGACGTCGATCTGTCCGGCGAGCAGGGCGTTGGACATGGCCTGCGGGGACTCGAAGATCTTGACCTCGACGGCGTCGAGGAGGACTTCGCCGCCGTACCAGTCGTCGTTGCGCACGAGCCGGGCGTTGCCGGAGCGGAACCACTCCAGTTTGAACGGGCCGGTGCCCGGGGCCTTCCCGATGTCCTTGTCCTTCGTGCCCTTCGGGAGGACGAAGGTGGTCAGGCGCAGGAGCAGGGGCAGTTCGGCGTTGGCGTAGTCCGAGACCAGGACGACGGTGCGGTCGCCCTCGGCCTTGATGTCCGCGGCCTTGATGCCGGGCAGCCGGGAGGCGCCGGAGGGGGTGCCGCGCAGCCGGCGCAGCGACCAGACGACGTCCTCGGCGGTGACCGGGGTGCCGTCGTGGAACGTGGCGCCCTCGGCGAGGGTGAGGCGCCAGGTCTTCAGGTCGTCCGACGCCTTCCAGCCGGTGGCCAGGCGCGGGGCGGTGTTGCTCTTGGCGCCGGGGGCGGTGAGCGTGTCGTGGACGAGCGCGATGACGAGGTAGTCGCTCTCGTTGGCCTGGGTTCCGTGCGGATCGCGCGTGATGGCGCCGGCCCGGCCGAGGGCGCCGATTCTGAGAGTGCCGCCCTTCCTGGGCTTGGCGTCCGCGCCGACGGGACCGGCCGCGGTGCCGCCGTTCCCCGAGCAGGCGGCGAGGAGTGCCGTCGTGACTGTCGCTCCGCCGGCCCACAGCACTTGACGCCTGTTCATTTCCACGTACGTCCCCGTTCCGCTTCGCCCAATCATGCTTAGGTTTGCCTACCCTAATGTTGCCGCGACCGCAACCCCACCCCCTTCCTCAACCACGTTCCCGGCGGCCCGACTTGGGGACGACTTCAAGCGAACATGACTTAAAACTAAGGTTTGCCTAACCTAAGTTCGCTGCTACGTTCGGCCCGTCCCTGCCACCCACGGAACGGACGACCTTGCCATGAGCACGGCAGCCGCACCTGTCCGCCAGCTCGACACCCGCACGGCGGACGAACTCCGCCGGGCCGCGGAGGAAATCCTCGCCGAATCCGGCACGTCCGCTGTCTCCCGGCCCCTGCTGGAGCAGGTCGCCCGGCGCGCCGGAGAGTTCAGTGGCACCTTGCGCCATCACTGCCGCCCCGTCGACACCGCCGACGGCCTGTTCGTCCTGCGCGGTCTCGAAGTCGACGACGAGGCTCTCGGCCCGACACCCGCCGACTGGGCGGGCGCCCGCCGGAGCGGCGCCGTGCACGACATCGGCCTGCTGCTGCTCGCCACCGTGATGGGCACTCCCCTCGCCTGGGAGGGCCAGCAGGACGGCCACTTCATCCACAACATCGTGCCGTCCACCGGCCACGAGACCGAACAGACCGGCGCCAGCAGCACCGTGCTCCTCAGCCCGCACACCGAGGACGCCTTCCACCCCGGCCGCGCCCACCTGCTGATGCTCGGCTGCATGCGCAACCACGACAACATCGCCACCACCGCCGCGAGCATCCGCAGAGCCCGCCTGACGGACGAGGACATCGCCGTCCTGACGCGCCCGGCGCTGCCGATCCTCCCCGACGACGCCTACGCCGACGCCCGGGGTCACGCCGATGGGGCGCCCCCTCCCGTACCGGCCCTGTACGCGTGCGACGAAGGGCTGACGCTGCGCTTCGACCCGGCGTACACGCCGCTGGAGAACGCCGACGAGGAGTACCGGGCCGCGTACAGCCGGCTGGCGGCGGAACTGGCCCGCGTCTCGGTCGCGGTCAGCCTCGCGCCGGGTGAGGTCCTCGTCGTCGACAACGACCTGGTGGTGCACGGCCGGGTGCCGTTCGTGCCGCGGTACGACGGCACCGACCGGTGGCTCAAGCGCGCCTCCGTCCGCGTCCCCGGGCGGCGCACCCGCCCCCCGGCGGAAGCCCGCGAGCACGGCTACGGACAGACCGCCCTCGAAGCGCACGCCGCCTGAACACCCGCCCACGGACCGGAGGGACCCACCATGACCGGCACGCCGACCGCCCCCGACGACAAGCACCTGCGGATCCTCTCCACCAGCGACCTGGCCGGGATCGACATATCCCTGGCCGACGTGGTCGACACGGTGGAGGGCGCCTACCGCACCCTGCACGCCGGGGAGTCCGACAACCCGCGCAAGCTGACCGTCGCACCGCGCGACGGACACTCGGTGTCGTACGCGATGCTCGGCCGGGACGGCTCCCGCGACGTCGTCGCGATCAAGACCTCGTACAAGCACGGCCTCGACAAGGACCGCGCCGCGCAGCACTACTACACGGCGCTCACCCTGTACGACGACGTCACCGGCCTTCCGCTGGCGATGATGGACTGCTCCCGCATCGGCTCGCTGCGCACCCCCGCCGTCTCCGCGCTGCTGGCGCGCGAACTCGCCGTCCCCGGCGCCCGCAGCGCGCTCGTCATCGGTACGGGCACCCAGGGCCGCCTCGCGCTTCCCTTCCTGCTCACCACGCTGCCGGACCTGGACCGCCTGATGCTGTCCGGCACCCACCCCGACGGCATCGCCGCCGTACGCGAGCAGGTGCGGGCCCACTTCCCGGACCGTGACGTGGAGGTCGTCGCCGACCTGCGGTCCGCCGCCGGCGAAGCCGACGTCGTGGTCGCCACCGCCGGGCCCCACACGCCCGCCGCCGTCGAGGCCGAGTGGCTGAAACCCGGCGCGCTGTCCGTGCTCGTCGGCCACGGCCTCGCGCCCTCGGCCCTGCACGGGGCCGACCGGGTCGTCGCGACGAGCGAGGCCCAGATGAACGTCACCGGCACGGACATGGCCGACGCCGACGGCAAACTCCCGGCCGTCGACGCCGAGTTCCCGCCCGTGATCGCGGGGGCGGCGGTCGGCCGCCGCTCTCCCGACGAGCGGATCTTCGCGTACAACAGCGGTCTCGTCGTCACCGACATCGCCCTCGGCCACCGCTTCGCCCAGCTCGCCCTCGCCCAGGGGCTGGGCACCGAGGTGGCGCTGTGGCAGTGAGCACCGCCGGCTGGCCCACGCTGCCCGCCCTGCCCGACCCGGCCACCGCCGCGGTCCTCGGCAGCGGGCTGCTGGAGGAACTCTCGTACGCCCTCGGGGGCCCGTTCCACTTCCTGCTGCCCGAGGCCTTCGACGCCAATCTCCGGGAGCTGCGGGCGGCTCTGGACGAAGCGGGCGTGGACGGGTCCGTGTACTACGCGAAGAAGGCCAACAAGGCCGCCCTGTGGGTCGAGCGCTGCTCCCTCAACGGCGCGGGCGTGGACGTCGCGTCGGCGGGCGAGCTGCGGGAGGCCCTCGGACACGGCGTACGCGGCGAGGACATCGTCGTCACGGGACCGGCGAAGGATGCCTGCCTGCTGCGGCTCGCGACGCAGCACGGCGCCCTGGTCGCCGTCGACGCGCTCGACGAACTCGACGCGCTCGTCGCCACGGCGCTGAGCGGCACGCGGCGCCCCGCCAGGCTGCTGCTGCGCTGCCTGCCGCCGGACCAGCGGCAGAGCCGCTTCGGCATGAACGACGCCGAACTGGCCACCGCGACGGAGGTGTGCCTGCGGGCGGGTGACGCCGTACGCATGGAGGGCTACAGCTTCCACTTGTCGGGATACGCGATCCAGCCGCGCGCCGATCTCGCGGCGCACCTCGTCGGCCTGTGCCTCAAGGCCCGCGTCCAGGGCCTGGAGGCCGGCCGCGTCAGCATCGGCGGCGGCCTGCCGGTGAGTTACACCGACGCGGACAGCTGGCACACCTTCCTCAGCGGGCAGAGCAGTCGGCACTACCACGCGGGCAAGTCGTTCAGCAGCGGTGACTTCTACCCCTATTACGCACCGGCCGCCGGAGCCGACGCGCTGCGCGCCCTCCTGGCGGCCCGCCCCGAGGGGCACGCGGGGAGCCTCGCCGGACTGCTCAGGGAGGCCGGGGTCGAGCTGCTGATGGAGCCCGGACGCGCCCTGCTGGACCGGGCGGGTGCGACCGTGTTCCGGGTCCAGGGCGTCAAGGAGCGGGGCGGCTACCGGCTGCTGACCGTCGACGGGAGCAGCCTGAGCCTGTCGGAGCAGTGGTTCAACAGCGAGTACCTGCCCGATCCGCATCTGATCTCGCGCGGTACGGACGCTCCTTCCGGTACGTGGCCCGCCTGCGTCGGGGCCGCGACCTGCCTGGAGTCGGACATGGTCAGCTGGCGGAAGATCCCCTTCCGCCGCCGGCCCGGCATCGGCGACCTGCTGGTCTACCCCAACACCGCCGGCTATCAGATGGACTCCAACGAGTCGCCCTTCCACGACCTGGCCATCCCGCCGAAGGTCGTCGTCGACCACACCGGACGCCCGCGCCCGCGCTGGCGGCTGGACCGTCACTTCACCTGACAGGAGCATGCGAAATGCCCGGAGCACTCCAGCGCCCCGCCGTGGTCTCCCGCGTGTCCGACCTCATCGGCCGCACTCCCCTGCTGGAACTGGCCACCACCGAGACCGGCAGCCGTCTGCTGCTGAAACTGGAGATGTTCAACCCCACGGGTACGGCGAAGATCCGGATGGCGCGCCAGATGATCACCGACGCCGAGGAGCGCGGTGAACTGCGCCCCGGCGGCCGGATCGTCGAGTCCACCTCGGGCAACACCGGCCTCGGGCTCGCCGTCGTGGCCGCCGAACGCGGCTACACCTTCACCGCCGTCGTCGACAGCCACGCCTGCGCCGACAAACTGCGCGCGATGAAGGCGCTGGGGGCCGAACTCGTGTACGTCGACGAGGACGGCGCCGGGGAGCTGGCGACGGCCGCCCGCGAGGAACTCGCCGAAGAGCTGGCCCGGGACCGGGACAACACCGTCTTCACCGAGCAGCACAACAACCCGAGCAACGGCGTCGGCTACCGCCCCGTCGCCCATGAACTCCACGAGGCCCTCGACGGCCGGCTCGACGTCCTCATCGGCGCGGTCGGCACCGGCGGGGCCCTGTGCGGCACCGCCCGCGAACTGCGCCGGCTCGTCCCCCGCTTCTCGACCGTCGGCGTCGAACCGAAGGGGTCGATCGCGTTCGGCGGCCCCGCCCACGACTACTACCAGTCGGGCACGGGAACCCCCGAGGGGGCCGAGATAGGCGCCCTGGTCGACTTCTCCCTGATCGACGAGGGCGTGAAGGTCGGGGACGTCGAAGCGTTCGCGGCCTGCCGCGCCGTCGCGCGTACGGGCCTGCTGATCGGCGGGTCGGCGGGGGGCGTCGTACACGAAGCCCTGACCCGGCTGCCCGCTCTCCCGCCCCGTACCACTATGGTCGCGCTGGTCAACGACGGCGGGGAGAAGTACATGGACAGCGTCTACGACGACGACTGGATGCGGGAGCGGGGTCTGCTCGACCCCGCCGCCGAGCGGGAGATCGAAGAGCTCCTCACCAAACTCCGCGGGAACCGATGACCCCGATGCCGGCCACTCTCCTGCGCGACAGCCGCGCCCTCGCCGCCCTCGCCGTCCCGCTCGTCCTCACCCAGCTCGCGCAGGTCGCGCTCACCACCACCGACACCGTGATGATGGGCATGCTCGGCACCCGGGAACTGGCGGCGGGCGGCCTGGCCCTCGTCATCTTCAACCAGCTGCGCACCATGGGCGTGGGTCTGGTCACCTCCGTCGGCAACCAGATCGCCGCGGCGGCGGCCCGCGCCGAGCAGGCCACCGCGGACGCGGCGTCCCGGGGCGTACCGGACGGCCGGACGGAGGAGCGGCGCGAGGACGTGCGCGCCGTCGTGCGCGCGAGCCTGGCCGTGGCGACACTGGCCGGTGCCGCCGGCGCCGTACTCATGATCCTCATCGGCCAGGTGCTCGTGCGGCTCGGCCAGGACGCCGCCGTCGTCGAGCTGACCCGGACCATGCTGCTCGCCCTGGCGCCCGGCCTGCTGCCGTGTCTGTGGTTCCAGGCCGTCCGCCAGTTCACGGTCGGCATGCGCCGGCCGCAGGCGCTGCTCCAGATCACCATCGCGTCGATCGCCGTCAACGCGGGCCTGAACTGGGTCCTGATCCACGGCACTTGGGGCCTTCCGCAGCTCGGCCTCACCGGCATCGGCGTCGCCACGTCCACCGTCCACCTCCTGTCCTTCGTCGCCCTGTACGTCTCGGCGAAGCGGGACGGCGAGCTGGCGCCCCTGTTGACACTGAACGCGGCCAAGGCCGATCCGGCCACCGTCAGGCGGCTCCTCGGCCTCGGGGTGCCGATCGCGGCGACGTACGGCTCGGAGGCCGGTTTCTTCTCCGTCACCGCGCTGATGGCCGGGGCCTTCGGGCCCGCCGCCCTCGCCGCGCACACGGCCGTCAACCAGCTCGTCTACATCGTCTTCCAGGTGGCCGTCGGGCTCTCGCACGCCGCGTCCATCCACGTCAGCCGCGAGCTCGCCCTCGGCCGCAGCGACGACGCGCGCCGCATCAAGAACACCGCGCTCGCCTGCGCGGCGGCCGTCATGGCGGTCGTGGGCGCCGTCTATCTCACCGTGCCCCGGCTCGTCCTGCGTCCCTTCCTGGACTCCGGCTCGGACCAGGCGCTGGCCATCGCCACGCAGCTGCTCGTCGTCACGGCCTTCCTCCAGTTCTTCGACTGCGCGCAGAACATCGGGGTCGGGCTGCTGCGCGGCCTCGACGACACGAAGAGCGGTTTCCGCATCACCCTGATCGGCTACTGGGCGGTCGGCCTCCCCGCGGCGTGGCTCCTCGCCCACCCCCTGGGGCTCGACACGCTGGGCATCTGGCTCGGCCTGCTCACCGGTCTGGCCACCACCGCCGCGCTGCTCCTGCGCCGGTACTCCAGCTCCCTCGCCGCCCGGACCGGCACCCGTTCGGCAGTAGCGCCCGCGTAGCAACCGGAAACCTGACAGATAATCGTATATTTTCCGTCAGTGATCATTTCTGTACGAAGATCGGCAGCAGCGGTCGTGCTCGGCGCGGCTCTCGTCGGGTGCGGCAGCGGCACCGGCGAGTCACGGGGCTCGCTCGCCACCCAGCCATCGGCCTCTGCCTCTGCCTCTGCCTCCGCCTCCGCCTCCGGGCGGCCCGCCCCCGACCCGTCACCGGAGCGGGCCGCGCCGCCCACCCTCGCGGCGGGCCCCGGCGGTCTCACCCCCGTCTTCGAACGCGCCCTCGACACCCGTACCAAAACCGTCGCGCTGACCTTCGACGCCGACATGACGGCGGACCAGGGTCCGCGGGCCGCGGGCGGCGAGCACTTCGACAACCCCGCCCTGATCGCCTCGCTGCGCAGGCTGAAGGTGCCGGCGACGGTCTTCATGACGGGGCGCTGGGCCGAGGAGTACCCGGACCAGGCACGCTCCATCGGGCGGGACCCGCTCTTCGAGATCGCCAACCACTCGTACAGCCACCACGCCTTCACGTCCCCCTGCTACGGCCTGCCGACGGTCTCCGGGCAGCGGATGCGCACCGACGTGGAGCGCGCCTTCGCCGCGTTCCGCAAGGCGGGAGCGCGGAACGTCGTCCCGTACTTCCGTTTCCCCGGCGGCTGTTACGACGACGGGGCCCTGCGCGCACTGGCCCCGGCGAAGGTGACGGCGGTCCAGTGGGACGTGGTGAGCGGCGACGCGTTCGCGCGCGACGGGGAAGCGGTGACCGAGCAGGTCCTGGCGGGTGTGCGGCCCGGCTCGGTGGTGGTGATGCACTGCACGCGCAGCGCGGCGCCGGTGACCGAGCAGGCGGTCCTGCGGATCGTGCCGGAGCTGCGCGAGCGCGGCTACCGCTTCGTGAAGGTGTCCGAGCTCATGAAGCGCTGAGAGAGCCGAGGGAACGGGCCGGTACTTCGTACAGCGTCTCCATGCCGTCCTCCTCGTCCCACAGTTCGCCGGCCTCCGTGAAGCCGAAGCCGGCGATGGTGGCCAGGGACGCCACGTTGTCGGGCCGGATCGACGCCCGGACCGTGGTCGCACCCGGCTCGGCGGCGGCCCGGCGCAGCAGTTCGGTGAGGGTGGCCCTGGCGTATCCCCGGCGGCGGAAGGCCGGGTCGACGGCATAGCCGATCTCGACCATGCCCCGGTCGTCGGGCGGTCCGTGGAACCCGCCGTGCCCGACGACGGCGCCGCCGGGCCCGCACACCGCGAGCCGCTCGCACCAGTGCGCCCGCGCGGGGTCGCCGGCCATCTGCCCGAGGCGGTAGCGCCACAGCCACAACGCGCTGCCGGTCAGGAAGAAGTCGGTCAGGGCGACCCCGGCCCCGGCACTCGCGCCGGCCAGGTCACCGTCCAGCAGGGCGGTCATGACCGCCCCGTCCAGCCGCACGAAGCGGATCTGCTGCTGCTCGTCTTGGTCTGTCACCGTGCGGATGATCCCGGGGCCCCGACGGGCTGTCCACCGGATTTCACCCCGAGCAGGCCGTGCGCTGCGCCTCCTGCCATGCACAGACGGGGCAGTACACGACGCCCTTGACCGACTCCGGGTACTCGGTCGGCTTCCGGCACAGCACACATTCGGCGTACGGCGGGGTCTTCTCGTCCATGCGTACGAGCCTACTCAGCCGCGCCGCGAACTGAGCGCGCAGACCACCGCGGCCGCACCGCCCGCGATCAGCGCGGCGAGGGCGAGCGGCACCACCGGGATGTGCACCGCTCCGGTTCGCGACCCCGTGACGAGACCGGCGACGGCGGACCGCGCAGGCGATCCCGCGCCCACCAGGGCCAGCAGCGCGCCGAGCGCGGTGGCCGGCACCGACCAGCCGGGCCTGCGCAGCAGCGGCCAGGTGCACAGCGCGCCGACCGCCGCCCCGACGAGCGCGCACACCAGCACGGCGAGCAGCCCCGCCAGCGCGGCCGGCCCCGGCAGAACGGCCACCCGCCCGTCGCCACTGGCCGCCTTGCTGATCAGCGCCACCACAGCGGTCGCCGCCCCGCCGAGGACGACGGCGCCGCCCAGCGCGGCGAGCAGGCACGCGAGGTGAACCCGCGCGGGCGAGGTCGCCGCGGCGGCGCAGTCGCGGGCGGCGGGCGGCTCGTTGGCCGTGCAGATCCGGACGAGCCAGGCGGCCACGGGCAGCAGGCCGGCGGCGGCGTAGCCGAGCGAGTCGAGCACCGGCTGCCCGGGCCGCACCCCGACGACGAGGAACACCCCGTACAGCAGAACGGGCGGCAGCCACCGCTGCGACCGCAGGAGCAGCGCCACCTGATACCGGACAAGCGCACTCACCGCCCGGCCCGCCTCCTCACCGGCGCAGAGCCTCCGCCGTCCGCGTCCGCCACATCTGCCACGTCTGCCGCGTCCGCCGCGTCCGCCGCGTCCGGCAGCGCGGCACTGTCACCGTGCCCGCCGTCCCCAAGGTCCGGGGCGGCGGAAAGCACCCCTCGCACGTGCCACGGCGGACGGGCGCCCAGGAGCGCTCGCAGCACCGCGTCCGAGTGCACCGCCGGCACCGTCAGGCGTACGCCGCCGTCCGGGCCGCGCACCACTTCCGGGGCTCCGGGCAGCCCGGCCGGCAGCGGCGCTCCCTCCGGGCCCACCGCGTCGATCCGCGTCCGGGGCCCGGACGCGGCCGCACCGGAGCCGGCGGCGACCGCCCGCACCACTCCCCCGCCCCCGACCCGGAGCACCGCGTCCACCGCTCCCGCCAGGCGCCCCGCGTCGTGGTCGACGAAGACCACCGTCGCGCCGGCCGCCACCCGCTCGGCCACCACCCGGTCCAGCTCGCCCCGGGCCCCCGCGTCCAGCCCGGTCCACGCCTCGTCCAGGACGAGCAACTCCGGTTCCGCGACGAGCGCCTGGGCCACGGCGACCTTCTGGCTGGTGCCCTTGGACAGCTCGGACAGCGGCGTACGAGCGTACCCCGCCGCCCCGAACCGCTCCAGCCACTCGCCGGCCCGGTCCCGCGCCACCGACCGCTCCAGCCCGTGGATCCGCCCGAGGTGGACGAGGTACCCGGTGGCGGTGAACGGCAGCGCCGCCGGGAAGCGTTCGGGGACGTACGCCGTGCGCGGCCGCCCCTCCACCCGCCCGGCCGTGGGCGCGTCGATACCCGCGAGCAGCCGCAGCAGCGTCGACTTCCCACTGCCGTTGGCGCCCTCGACCCGCACCAGGGCGCCCCCTCGCCGCGCCGGTCCGGGCAGGCCGGAGCCAAGACCGAGGCCGGGTCCGGGACCGAGGTCGAGGTCCACGCCGCGCAGGATCCAGGGGCCGCCGACGCCGTACCGGCGGCCCACCCCGACGAGTCTCAGCACCGTCAGCCGGACGCCGGCTTCTCGGCCTTGAGCTCGCTCGGCCGGACGATGACGAAGCCGTCGCCCTGGAGCATCAGCTGGACCGCCTCGCCCGAGCCGCCCCGGATCATGGAGCCGACCGACTGCGAGCGGTGCAGCGACGTGCTGAGCTGGGCGCTCCAGCCCACCACCGCGTCGGTGTCGACGTACACCGGCTGCTGCTGGGTCACGGGGATCACGATGGGGCTGCCCTCGCAGATCACGGCGAGCTTGCCGTATCCGGTGAAGAGGCTGTTGAAGAGGCCACCACCGGTCATGCCGGCGCCCTTCACCGTCTTGATCTCGTACGAGAGGGTCGCGTCGAAGCACAGCACGTTGCGGCCGTTGACGGTGAGCGCGTCGCCCTGCTCGATGTCGACGATGAAGCAGTTCTGCGCCTCGTGCGCGAACCACGCCTCGCCCTGGCCGCGCACCGCCATCAGCGCCAGGCCCTCGCCGGTCACCGCGCGCTTGAGCATGCCGCCGATGCCCTGGCCCCTGCGCTCGAACTGGAGGTTGCCGCGGAAGGCGATCATCGAACCCTGCCGGGCGTGCATCTCTCCGTTGACCGCGTACTTCACCGACTTGGCGTTCTGGAGGGTCATTCCGGGGACAGTGGCCTGCTGCGCCATGTTCTCTGTGGCAAAAAGATCGCTCTTCATGCGGAGCATCCTCGCCCGGAGCCGTTGGTTCCGCCAAGCTGCCCGGGGAGGAGATGTCCTCCGGCCCGGCTGGCAGACTGGGCCGGGTGAGCGACAACGGCATCCCCGAGACCCCCGGCAGTCCCTTCCGGCACGAGCGGACGGCGCGCGACGAGGCCCCCCAGTTCGTGCTGCCCCTCGTCGTGCACATCGAGAAGGCCGATCCGCCGGCCCGTACGGACGCCCTGGAGACCGCGGCCCGCGCGGTGCTGATGATGCTCTCCGACGAGCGGTCGCTGGGCGAGGGCGAATGGGCCGGGGCCGTGCGGCTCTGGCAGGACGCCCGGATCCGCAAGGTGGTGCGGCGGGCGCGCGGCGCGGAGTGGCGCAAGGCGTCCGCGCTGCCCGGCATCACGGTCACGGGGAACCCAGGGAAACCAGGGAACCCAGGAAACGCAGAGGCCGCAGGGAGCCCGGCGGAGGTGCGGGTCTTCCCGCCCGTGCCGCTGGACGGCTGGCCCAAGGAGCTGGCGAAGCTCCAGGTCTCGGGGACGGACCTGGACGATCCGGAGCCCCCGGCCCCGGCCGCCGCCGGCGGCGCGGTGCTGTGGCTGAGCCCGGATCTGGACATGTCGGCGGGCAAGGCGATGGCGCAGGCCGGCCACGGAGCCCAGCTCGCCTGGTGGGAGCTGTCGGAGGTGGAGCGAAAGGCGTGGCAGGCCGCCGGTTTCCCGCTCGCGGTGCGTACGTCCGAGGCCGGGCGGTGGCGGGAGCTCACCGCGAGCGGGCTGCCGGTCGTGCGGGACGCGGGGTTCACGGAGATCGCGCCCGGCTCCTGCACGGTGGTCGCGGACCATCCGGCGCTGCGCGGGGCGCCGCGCCCCTGAACCGGGTTTCTCCCGTACGCCGTTGAACGCGTCGGACGCGTCACACGTACCCACGGATACCTGCAAGCAGGTTGTCCGGCCGTCCGGCAGACGGTTGGTTCGTCGGTGTCACGTATCGGCCCGGGAGACATCTTGTTGCGACGCATCAACGGAACCGCGCTCGTCATCGCGGCACTTGTCGCCACCATCGGCGCACTCGCCTTCCCCGTCTGGTCCTACGCGGACCGTTCGGGCACCGGTCAGGCCAATCTGAACGCCTCCACGGTCGCGACCCAGTGGGGCCCGCTCTCCGCCACCGACCGGGACCTGCTGGTGAAGGTGCGGCTGGCGGGCCTGTGGGAGCTGCCCGCCGGGCAGCAGGCGATCGAGCGCGCCCCGAGCGAGGCGATAAAGGAGGCCGGCGACCACCTGGTCGTCGGCCACACCGACCTCGACAAGCGGGCCCGCACGGTGGCCGCCCAGCTCGGCGTACCACTGCCCAACCAGCCCACCGAACAGCAGCAGGGCTGGCTCAGGGAGCTGTCGGCGGCGAGCGGGCAGGAGTACGAGCGGAAGTTCGCCAACCTCCTGCGCAACGCGCACGGCAAGGTCTTCTCCCTGATAGCCCAGGTCCGGCACACCACCCGCAACAGCCTCATCCGGCAGCTGGCGAGCGACTCCAACCAGACCGTTCTCGACCACATCACCATGCTGGAGGCCACCGGCCTGGTCGACTTCGACGCCTTGGCGAACGAGGCCGCGGGCACCACCACCGCCAGCCCCTCGGGTCCCCCGCCGCCCGACGGCTCGGTCACGGTCCCGTCGCCCCCGCCGGCGGAGCCGACCGGTGACCAGACCTTCACCTCGCGGCCCTCCGCGCAGCCGGAGGGCGAGATCGGCAGCCCGGCGGTCAACACGGACCGCCCCGCTCCGTCGCCGTAACCTCAAATCAACCTCTGAACGTCCCCTCCCGCGGATTCGCCGCCGCTCGCCGGGGCCATTACCCCTGCACGAAGCGGTGGAGGGGGAACCATGGAACGTCTCGGTACGGGGATCGGCTGGCGGCCGGAGACAGCCGACGCGGTGGAGCGGCTGCCCGGGATCGACTGGGTCGAGGCGGTCGCGGAGAACATCTGCCCCGGCCACCTCCCCGACTCCCTCCTCCGGCTGCGCGCACGCGGCACGCGGGTGATCCCGCACGGCGTCTCGCTGGGCCTGGGGGGCGCCGACCGTCCGGACGAGGGCCGGCTGGCGGACCTGGCGGCGACGGCCGAGGCCCTGGGGGCCCCGCTGGTCACCGAGCACATCGCGTTCGTACGGGCGGGCGGCCCCCTCACGGCGAGCCCGCGTCTGGAGGCGGGGCACCTGCTGCCGGTGCCCCGCACCTGGGACGCCCTCGACGTGTTGTGCGAGAACGTCCGCATCGCGCAGGACTCCCTGCCGGTGCCGCTGGCGCTGGAGAACATCGCGGCGCTGGTCAACTGGCCGGACGAGGACATGACGGAGGGTCAGTTCCTGGCGGAGCTCGTGTCCCGCACCGGCGTCCGCCTCCTGATCGACGTGGCCAACCTCCACACCAACCACGTGAACCGGGGCGAGGACCCTTCGGACGCGCTGGACGAGCTCCCGGTGGAGGCGATCGCGTACGTCCACGTGGCGGGCGGCGTCGAGAGGGACGGCGTCTGGCACGACACGCACGCCCACCCGGTGTCCCGGCCGGTCCTCGACATCCTGTCCGACCTCCGCTCGCGCACCGACCCTCCGGGTGTGCTCCTGGAACGCGACGACAACTTCCCGCCCCTGGAGGAACTGGCCGGGGAGCTGACCAGGATCCGCACGGCCCTGGCGGCCCCGCGCCGCCTCGCCCCCGGGCGCCGGACCCCCGGCCTGCCGGGCGGAGGCCGCGCCGGAGCCCCGGCACCGCTCCGCCCCGCACGCGCCGCCGACGCCGGTCCGGACGGCGACGCTCCGGACGAAGGCGGTGCCCGGGACGGCGGCGGCCCCGAGTGCGCCCCCGCCCGCACGCGCGTCGCGCTCGCGCAGACCGCGCTGCTCTCCGCGCTCGTCGCCGGGACTCCCGCCCCCGCGGGGTTCGACGCCGCACGCCTGCGGGTGCAGAGCCGCGCGCTCGCCGGCAAGCGGGCCGACGTCGTGGCCAAGGTCGCCCCGGAGCTGCCGGAGATCCTCGGGAGCGGCTACCGTGCCGCGTTCCTCGCGTACGCCGCCTCCCGCCCCATGACGTCCGGCCACCGCCGCGACGCGCTGGACTTCGCCGAGCACCTGCTGGCCACCGGCCGGCCCGTGGACGACGCCGCCCGCAGGCTCCTGACCCACTGGTGGCAGGACCGCGCGGCCCCGCGCCCGCCCCGCCGTACGACCCGACTCGCCCGTGCGGCGCGTGCCGCACTCCTCAGGAAGTGACACGCCGATGACCCTGGCCCTCCCGGCCCTGCTGATCACGCTCGCCGTGATCGCGGCCTCCCTCACCCTGACCCTCGGTGTCCAGGCCCTGCGCCGGTCCCCCGGCGGCCCCGCCCACGTCCACGACCTCATGGAGGTCGCGTTCCTGAACGGCGGCCCCGCCAGGACCGTGGACACCGCGCTCGCCACGATGCACTCCGACGGCCGCCTCGCGATCGGCGGCCCCGGCATCGCCTCGGCGCGGAGCACCCTCGCCCGTGACCCGGTGGAGCGGACCGTGTTCGCGGAGCTCGCCGCCGCGCCCAACGGCGCGCTGCACACCCTGCGGCACGCGGTGATGCGCAGCGCGACGGTCCAGGAGATCGGTGACAGCCTCGCGTTCCGCGGCCTGATGGTGGAGCCGTGGGCGGCCCGCAAATGGCGCTCCGGCAGCATCGTCCTGCTGGTGGCCTGCGCCCTCGGGGTGCCCGTCGCCCTGGTGGTGACGATGGTGGTGTCGGTCCTGGAGGAATCCTTCGCCCCGTTCGTCCTCCTGGTGCTGCCCGCCCTGGTCCTGGGGATCGTGTGCGGCGCGGTCAACGCGTCCCGGGCGGGGGCCAGGGTCACCCCTGCGGGCCGCGCGGCGGTCAGGGCGTACCGGGCCGCGCACGCGGACCGGTACGACGTGGGTCACCTGGTCGCCCTGAACGGCCTGCGGGCGCTGCCCGACCGCGTGCTGTGGGAGCAGTTGCGGACGGCGGCGCGGCTGACCCCCGGCATTCCCCGTGCCTCTTCCCGCAGGCCGTCGCCGGCCAACGGCGACAACAGCACCGCGTACGCGACGGTGGCCGTGGTCTGGTGCGCCGGTTCCAGCTCCGGCGCTTCGAGCTGCGGCTCCAGCTCGGGCGGTTCGGGCTCCGGGCACGACTCGGGGTCGGGAGGCTCCGGCGGGTCGAGCTGCGGCAGCGGCGGCGGATCCAGCTGCGGCAGCAGCGGTGGGTCCAGCTGCGGCGGCGGAGGCGGAGGCGGATCCAGTTGCGGAGGCGGAGGCGGATCCTGACGGGCCGACGCCCCCTCGCCGGCCGGCGAGGGGGCGCGCCGTCCTCACGGCTCGCCGGGGTCTTTGACCCCGACATCGTCCACCGGTGCTTTACTTCGCCAACTGCCCCACGAAGTATCCCTTTTGTCATGTAACTGCACGAAGGGAACGCGATGAGAGCACTGGCGATGTACGGGACCCTGGCATCCCTCGGCTCCCTGGCCCTGACCTCCCTCGTCGCCGCCCCGGCGGGCAGCGCCGAACCCCCCGCCTCCCCCGAAGCCCGCGGCACCGCGCTCGCCGCCCAGCGCGCGGCCGCCGCCGGCATCGCCTTCCGTACGTGCCCCAAGGCGGAGGCCCTGCCCGCACCGGTCGAGTGCGGCACCTTCAAGGTCCCCCTCGACTACGCCGACCCCGGCGGCCGCCAGATCTCACTGACCGTCAGCCGCGCCCGCGCGACCGGAAAGCCCGCCGCACGCCAGGGGGCGCTCGTCTACAACCCCGGCGGCCCCGGCGCCTCCAGCATGTACTTCCCGATGGCGGGCGCGATGCCCGAGTGGAAGCGGGCCGGCGCGGCGTACGACCTCGTCGGCTACGCCCCGCGCGGCGTCGGCCGCTCGGCCCCGCTCTCGTGCCAGGACCCCAAGGTCTTCGCCGGGGCGCCCAGCCAGTCCCCGACGCACCCCTCCCACGCGTACAAGCAGCAGCAGATCGCCCGGGCCAAGGCGTACGCCGACGGCTGCGCCCGCAGCGCGGGCGGCGCGCTGCGCCACTACACCTCGCTCAACAACGCCCGCGACCTGGACGTGCTGCGGGCGGCGCTGGGCGAGAAGAAGCTGACCTTCATGGGCGCCTCGTACGGCACCTACTTCGGCGCGCTGTACGCGACGCTCTTCCCCTCCCACGTACGCCGCATGGTCTTCGACTCGCCCGTCAACCCCGACCCCCACCAGATCTGGTACCGCAACAACCTCGACCAGTCGCTCGCCTTCGAGGGGCGCTGGAAGGACTTCCGCACCTGGGTCGCCAAGCACGACCGGACGTACCGTCTGGGCGCCACGCCCGACAAGGTCCGTCTCAGCTACGAGAAGGCGCGCGCCCGGCTCTCGCGCGAACCGGCGGGCGGCACCGTGGGCCCCGGCGAGCTCCAGGCGGCGATGCTGAGCGCCGGTTACTACGACGACTACTGGGCGATGCGCGCCACGGCGCTCTCGGAGTACCTGAAGGGCAATCCGAAGCCGCTGACCGAGCAGGCGTCACCCCGGCCCGAGGCGATGCGGGACGAGGAGAACGGCAACGCCGTCTACACCGCCGTCGAGTGCAACGACGCGCCCTGGCCGACCGACTGGTCGGTGTGGAACCACGACAACAGCCTGCTCGCGCTGCGCGCGCCCTTCGAGACGTGGGACAACGTGTGGGTGAACCTGCCGTGCGCCTACTGGAGCGCGCCCCGGCAGCAGCCCCTGGACGTCGGTACGGGGCCGGGTGAGCTGCCCCCGACGCTGATCCTGGCCGCCGAGCGGGACGCGGCGACGCCGTACCCGGGTGCGCTGGAGCTTCAGCGGCGGCTGGCCGGATCGGTGCTGGTCACGGAGCGGGACGCCGGCACGCACGGCATCGGCGGCGGCGAGAACGCGTGCGTCAACGGTCACCTGGAGACGTATCTCCTGACCGGACGGACACCGGTGCGGCGCGCGCAGTGCGCGCCGCACCGGGAGCCGAACCCGGTGTCGCTGGACGAACGGGCGGTGGCGAAGGAGCCGGTGCCCGCTGTCTGATCTTCCGGGTCGGGGGTGGCGGGCCGCCGCTCAGGCGAGGCCCGCCACCAGGTCTGCGACCGACTTGCGCCGACCAGTGTAGAAAGGCACCTCTTCGCGCACGTACATGCGGGCCTCGGAAGCGCGCAGGTGACGCATCAGGTCGACGATGCGGTAGAGCTCGTCGGCCTCGAAGGCCAGCAGCCACTCGTAGTCGCCGAGCGAGAACGACGCGACCGTGTTGGCGCGCACGTCCGGGTAGCCGCGCGCCATCTTGCCGTGGTCGGCGAGCATGCGGCGACGGTCCTCGTCGGGCAGCAGGTACCAGTCGTACGAGCGCACGAAGGGGTAGACGCTGACGTAGTCGCGCGGCGTCTCGTCGGCCAGGAAGGCCGGGATGTGCGACTTGTTGAACTCGGCGGGGCGGTGCAGCGCCATGTTCGACCAGACCGGCTCCAGCGCACGGCCCAGCCTGGTGCGACGGAAGAGGTTGTACGCCTCCTGGAGCTGGTCCGCGGTCTCCGCGTGCCACCAGATCATGACGTCCGCGTCGGCGCGCAGCCCCGACACGTCGTACGTGCCGCGCACGGTGACGTCCTTGGCCGCGAGCTGGTCGAACAGCTCCTGGACCTCGTCGGCGAAGCCGGCGCGGTCCTCGGGCAGCACGTCGCGCAGCTTGAAGACGGACCACAGGGTGTAGCGGATGACGTCGTTGAGGTCCTTGGCCTTCTTGCCGGCGTTCGGCCCTCGGGGGGATGTCACAGTCTCCGGAGCATCAGTCATGTCCCTATTCTCCCGTGCCGTGATCCGTGCCCCGCGCCGGGTCCGGGGTGAGCATGATCTCGTCGGCCGCGCGCGTGCCGCTCGCGATGCACGCGGGGATGCCGACACCGTCGTACGCCGCCCCGCAGACCCGCAGTCCCGGCAGCTTCGCGACCTGGCCCCGCACCCGCGCGACCCGGTCGAGGTGGCCGACGGGGTACTGCGGCAGGCCGCCGATCCACCGGGTCACCCCGGTGGCCACGGGCCGGGCCGCGAGGCCGGTCGCCGCGCCGAGGTCCGCCAGGGACACGTCGACGAGTTCGCCGTCCTCGCGGTGCAGGTGCTCCTCCTCGCCGTAACGGCCGATGGAGGTGCGCAGGAGGAACAGGTCGGGGGCGGAGGCGTCCGTCCAGCCCCACTTGCGGGTCGAGAAGGTGGCGGCCTTGATGGTCCGCCCGTCCACGGGCGGCACCAGGAAGCCGGACCCTTCGGGCATCGCCTCCACGTCCCGGCGCCGGAACGCCATGGTCACCAGGGCCATCGACGCGTACTCGACGGCGGACAGTTCGGCGGCCGCGGCCGGTGACTCGGCGGCGAGCAGCGCGGCGGCGGACCAGGCGGGGGCCGCGAGGACGACGGCGTCGGCCGCGATCACCCGCTCGTCGGTACGCACCTGCCAGCCGCCGGCGTCACGCGTCAGCCCGAGCACGGGCGTGCGCAGGAGGATCTCGCCGCCCCGGGCGCGCACGGCGTCGGCGACGGCGCCGGGCAGCGTGCCGATGCCTCCCGCGATCCCCATGAAGACGGGCCCGCTCTGCTGCTTCCCGCCCGCCCGCCGCTGGATCTCCCGTACGCCGTCGAGGAGCGAGTCGTACGCCCGCGCCGCCTCGAAGAGCTGCGGCACGGCGGCGCGCATCGACGTCCGGTACACATCACCGGCGTACACGCCGCCGAGCAGCGGCTCCACCAGCCGGTCGACGACCTCCCGGCCGAGACGGGCCGCGACGTACGCGCCGATCGCGACGTCGTCGCCGACGTCGGTGCGCGGCAGTTCACGGTCGCGGCGCATCCGGGCGAGGGCGTCCTCGGAGAGGACGCCGCCGAGCACCGCCGGGTCGCTCGGCACGCCCATCACGTGGCCCTTGGGCATGGGGGTGAGCGTGCCCCGGTTCCACAGCGACGCGGTGGCGGTGGCGGGCGGCTGGAGCCGGTCGCCGAGCCCCACCGCACGGGCCAGGGCGACCGCCTCGGGGCGCCGGGCGAGCATCGACTCGGCGCCCAGGTCGACGGGCGCGCCCGCGATCTCGCCCGCCAGGAGCTTGCCGCCGAGCCGGTCCGTCGCCTCCAGCAGGGTCACGCGCGCACCGGCGCCGGCCAGCCGGTGCGCGGCGGCGAGCCCGGAGATGCCGCCGCCGATGACGACGACACGGCCCGTACGAGGTTCCACGTTCATGGGGTCCACTCTCTCAAACCCGGAACGAGTCCTGACCGTGACCGCTTCGGGACCGGAAAACGGCAACCCTCTCCCCCGTCCCGCACGTCGAACCGGCAACATCCACCACGACGTTCGGGGGGAACCGACATGCGTGCAGCACGTACGTCCGGGCACCGTTCTTCCAAGGTCCTCGCGGCCGCTCTGCTCACCGCTTCGCTGGCGCTCGGCGGATGCAGCGCCTCCGGCAGCGACGAGGCCGGCAGCAAAAGCGCGGCCGACGCTCCGGCCGGGGGGCGGGCGGAGCGGGCGCCCGGCGACGGCGCCGCGGCCGACTCGGGGGCGAAGGCGCCCGCCGACGAGAGCGGGGCGAAGAAGCCGCCGCTCGCCAAGACCCATGTCATCCGTACCGCGACGCTCTCGGTCGAGGTCGCCGACGCCACGAAGGCGCTCGCCACGGCCCGTACGGCGGCCGAGAACGCCGGGGGCATCGTCGGCAACGAGACCACCGAGCGGATCGACGACGGCCACGTCTACTCCCGCATCGTCCTGCGCGTCCCGCAGGAGGAGTACGACGCCGTGCTGAAGGAACTCTCCGGCACCGGCAAGCTGCTGAACCGCAAGGCCGAGGCCAAGGACGTCACCGAGCAGGTGGTGGACGTCGACAGCCGCATCACGTCGCAGCGCACCAGCGTCGCGCGCGTACGGGACATGATGGACCGGGCCACCGAGCTCAGCGACGTGGTCATGCTGGAGGGCGAGCTGAACACCCGCCAGACCGAGCTGGAGGCCCTCCTCGCCCAGCAGGCGTCGCTCAAGGACCGTACGAGCATGGCGACCATCACCCTCGAACTCTCCGAGCCCGAGGCGGAGGAGGCCGTGGAGGAGGACGACGGCCCCGGCTTCACGGACGCGCTCGGGGGCGGCTGGGACGCCTTCGTCACTACCCTGAAGTGGGTCGCGATGGCGCTCGGCGCGGTGGCCCCGTTCGCCGCGGCGCTCGCCCTGCTGTACGTCCTGTGGCGGCTGCTGCGGGGCAGTCTGCCGCAGCGGCGGACGGCCGCGCCTGTGCCCGCACCTGTGCCCGCGCCCGCCGGGGAACCGCAGGAAAAGAAGCGGGAGGAGCCGCAGGAACAGCCCCGCACGTAGCGTGTCCTTCGGACGTACGGACTGAGAGGACACGCCATGGCAGCGGCGGAGCGACTGGTGGTCATCGGCGGCGACGCGGCGGGCATGTCCGCCGCGTCGCAGGCCCGCAGGCTCAAGGGCCCGGACGAGCTGGAGATCGTCGCCTTTGAGCGCGGTCACTTCACGTCGTACTCGGCCTGCGGCATCCCGTACTGGGTCGGCGGGGCCGTCACGGAGCGGGACGAGCTGATCGCCCGTACCCCCGAGGAGCACCGCGCGCGCGACATCGACCTGCGGATCCGCACCGAGGTCACCGAGATCGACGTGGCGGGCGGCCGGGTCCGCTCGCGCGACCTCGAATCGGGCGCCGAGTCCTGGACCGGCTTCGACAGACTGGTCGTCGCGACCGGCGCCCGGCCCGTCCGCCCGCCGCTGCCCGGCATCGACGCCCTGGGCGTGCACGGTGTGCAGACCCTCGACGACGGCCAGGCCCTGATCGACTCCCTGGAGCGGACCGGGGGGCGGCGCGCGGTGGTCGTCGGGGCGGGCTACATCGGCGTCGAGATGGCGGAGGCGCTGGTCGGCCGCGGGTACGAGGTGACCGTCCTGAACCGGAGCGAGCAGCCGATGTCCACCCTCGACCCGGACATGGGGCGCCTCGTGCACGAGGCGATGAACGGCATGGGCATCACGACCGTCTCCGGCGCCGAGGTCACCAAGATCCTCACCGGCGACGACGGCCGCGTCAGGGCGGTCGCCACGGACGGGGACACCTACCCCGCGGACGTCGTCGTCCTCGGCCTCGGCGTCGAACCGGAGACCACGCTGGCACGCGGGGCGGGGCTGCCGGTCGGGGCGTACGGCGGCCTGGTCACCGACCTCTCCCTGCGCGTGAGGGGCCACGACAACATCTGGGCGGGCGGCGACTGCATCGAGGTGCTCGACCTCGTCTCGGGCCGCCGCCGCCACATCGCGCTCGGCACGCACGCGAACAAGCACGGCCAGGTGATCGGCTCGAACGTGGGCGGCGACTACGCGACGTTCCCCGGTGTGGTCGGTACGGCGGTCAGCAAGGTCTGCGACCTGGAGATCGCGCGCACCGGCCTGCGCGAGAAGGACGCGCGCGCGGAGGGGCTTCGGTTCGTGACGGCGACGATCGAGTCCACGAGCCGCGCCGGGTACTACCCCGGCGCGTCGCCGATGACGGTGAAGATGACCGCGGAGCGCCGGACGGGGCGGCTGCTCGGCGTCCAGATCGTCGGCCGCGAGGGGGCGGGCAAACGCGTCGACATCGCGGCGGTCGCGCTCACCGCCGGCATGACGGTGGAGCAGATGACGGCCCTGGACCTGGGTTACGCCCCGCCGTTCTCCCCGGTGTGGGACCCGGTGCTGGTGGCGGCCCGCAAGGCGGTCGCGGCGGTGCGGGCCGGAGCTGCCCAGGGGGCACCGTCCGGCCCGTCCGGCGCTTGAGGACGCGCCCGGAAAGCGTCCGGGGGGGCGGAGGCCCGGCCCCCGCCCCCCGGCAGGGGAACAGTCCCGCCGCGGGCATCCGCCCCTAGCGCGCCGCCGTGCGCGTGTGGACGTACTCCGTCAGGCGGGTCAGCGCGTCGGGATCCGTCGCCGGCAGGACGCCGTGACCGAGGTTGAAGATGTGGCCCTCCAGGCCCGCCGCCGCGGCCAGCACCTCGTCCGTCTTCGCCATGACCGCGTCCGGCGTCGAGAAGAGGACCGCGGGGTCGAGGTTGCCCTGGAGCGCCTTGCCGGGGCCGACGCGGCGCGCGGCCTCGTCCATCGGGACCCGCCAGTCGACGCCGACGACATCCGCGCCGGCCTCGCCCATCAGCCCGAGCAGCTCGCCCGTGCCCACACCGAAGTGGATGCGCGGCACCCCGTACGACGCCACCGCGTCGAAGACCTTCGCGGACGCGGGCATCACGGAGCGCGTGTAGTCGGCGGGAGCGAGCGCCCCGACCCAGGAGTCGAAGAGCTGGACGGCGGACGCGCCCGCCTCGATCTGCACCTTGAGGAAGGCCCCGGTGATCTCCGCGAGCCGGTCGAGGAGGTCGGCCCACAGCTGCGGGTCGCCGTACATCAGGGCCTTGGTGTGCTCGTGGTTGCGCGAGGGGCCGCCCTCCACGAGGTAGCTCGCGAGGGTGAAGGGCGCGCCCGCGAACCCGATGAGCGGGGTGGGGCCGAGTTCACGCGTGAGCATCCCGATCGCCTCGGTGACGTACGTGACGTCCTCGGGCGTCAGGTCGCGCAGCCGGGCGAGATCGGCGCGGGTGCGGACCGGCTCGGCGATGACGGGGCCGACGCCGGGCTTGATGTCGAGGTCGATGCCGATGGCCTTGAGCGGCACCACGATGTCGCTGAAGAAAATGGCCGCGTCGACGTTGTGGCGGCGTACCGGCTGCAGCGTGATCTCGGTGACCAGCTCGGGCCGCATGCACGACTCCAGCATCGGAATGCCCTCGCGCACCTTCAGGTACTCCGGCAGCGAGCGCCCCGCCTGCCGCATGAACCAGACCGGCGTGTGCGGCACCGGCTCGCGCCTGCACGCCTTCAGGAAGGTCGAGTCGTACGTCTGGCTCTGCGGGCCGTCCAGGGGGCGGCGGTCGTTGGCACTCACGTCCAAATCTTCGCACGCGGGCCGAAGCGGTTGTCGCGGGGCGGGTGTCCTTCCCTGCGCGAGGCCCGCGTTCCGCCTACTCTTCCCCGCATGGCTCCGGCTCAGGGACGACTTTCGGATGAAGCTGACGGCAGGGGCGGCGCGGGGGACGACTCCGTTCCGCTCGCGTTCCGTCAGGCGGTCGACGCCCTGCGCTCGGCGCGCCTGCGTCCCGGGCTGGAGGTGGAACCGACCCGCCCGCCCCAGCGGCTCGCGCCGTACGCGTACGCGCTGGAGGCGGCGGTCGTCCACGACGACGAGGACCTGGCGGACGGCCGGCTCGTGCTCCTGCACGACCCCGCGGGCCACGACGCCTGGCACGGGACGTTCCGGCTGGTGACGCTCGTACGGGCGGAGCTGGAGCCGGAGATGGCGTCCGATCCGCTGCTTCCCGAGGTGAGCTGGTCCTGGCTGACGGGCGCCCTGGAGGCACGCGGGCTGTCGTACGCGGAGGCGAGCGGCACCGTGACGCGGGCCGGCTCGTACTACTTCGGCGGGCTGGCCGAGCGCAGGCCCGCGACGCAGATCGAGATCAGGGCGTCGTGGACGCCGCGCGAGGGGCGCGGCGGGGTGCCCGACACGGCGGCGCACCTGGCGGCCTGGTGCGACCTGCTGGCGCAGATCGCGGGGCTGCCTCCGGCGGCCGCCCAGGGGCCGGGTTCCGTGGACGCCGGTGTGGTGTCGCTGCCGCAGCGGCGGGGCCCGCAGGTGTCCTAGCAGGCGATGCGAGGGCGCGCCGGCACGGCGCGCCCTTTTGCGTGCGCCGTACGAGCGATTCTCCACCCGACCGATCACGCATCCGAATTGCCCGAATTGTTACTCACCAAATCGTGATCTTTCCCTAAAGGAGAGCGGCACTGCTGCCGAAGAGGTCAATGACCCTTCAGCACGGTTCCCCCGGCTACTTCCCCGAGCCGGCGAGTTCCGCCACTCCCCCAGGAGGCCTGGTGTCCGTTCTCCTCGAGCAGCCCGCAAGCCTGGTCGCCTACCGCCCTAACAAGCCGACGGCCATGGTCGTCGTGGCCGACCCGCGCGTCCGCTCCACCGTCACCCGCCATCTGTGGGCCCTTGGAGTACGTGACGTCATCGAGGCGTCGTCCATCGCGGAGGCACGTCCCCGCGTCGGCAGCCCGCGCGACATCTGCGTTGCCGACGTCCATCTGCCCGACGGTTCCGGGCTGACCCTGCTGTCCGAAACCCGCGCCGCGGGCTGGCCCAACGGGCTCGCCCTCTCCGCCGCCGACGACATCGGCGCCGTACGCAACGCCCTGGCGGGCGGCGTCAAGGGCTATGTCGTCACCGGTACGCGCAACAACATCGGGCACCCCACCCGCCCCGGCGCCGCCCCCATCGGCGCCGTGGCCGCACGCATGCAGCGCCGCCCCCCGGGTGCCCCGAGCCACCCGGGCGGCTACCGAGAGCTCTCCGGCCGCGAGGTCGAGGTGCTCAGACTGGTCGCGGAAGGCCAGTCGAACAAGGCGATCGGTGTCTCGATGGGGCTCTCCGCCCTGACGGTCAAGAGCCACCTCGCCCGTATCGCACGCAAGCTCGGCACGGGCGACCGTGCCGGGATGGTCGCGGTGGCGCTGCGCACCGGCATCATCCACTGACCGGTCCATACCCCCCACGCGCCCGCCGACGGAACGTTCCGCCGGCGGGCGCCCCTCATTGCGGCGCCCGGGATGGGCACATCCGGGGGTCCTCGCGCCGGTACTGGTTTTCGCAGGTCACCCGTACTTTCGAGGACGAGTGCAGGTCAGGCGTTCGCTCGTACAGATACCCTTTACGCGTGACCGACGCCCAAGAGACCGCAGCAGAGCCAGACCTGCGAAACCCCGGGGGCGCCCCCCCGGACGACGTCGAGACGGCGCCGATTCCCTTGTTGGAACCTCGTGAAGGCATTCCGCCGGTGGTTGCCACCCAAGAGGCACTCGACGAAGTCGTCGCGGCTTTCGCCCGCGGCACCGGCCCCGTGGCCGTCGACGCCGAGCGGGCGTCCGGATACCGGTACGGGCAGCGGGCCTACCTCGTGCAGCTGCGCCGCGAAGGCGCGGGCAGCGCGCTCATCGACCCGGTCGGCTGTCCCGACCTCTCCGCCCTGGGGGAAGCCCTCGCCGGCAGCGAGTGGATCCTCCACGCCGCCACGCAGGACCTTCCGTGCCTGCGCGAAATAGGCATGGTGCCCACCCGGCTCTTCGACACGGAGCTGGCGGGCCGGCTCGCGGGGTTCCCGCGCGTGGGTCTGGGCGCGATGGTCGAGTCCGTCCTCGGATACGCCCTGGAGAAGGGCCACTCCGCGGTCGACTGGTCCACCCGCCCGCTGCCCGAGCCCTGGCTGCGCTACGCCGCGCTCGACGTGGAGCTGCTCGTCGACCTGCGGGACGCGCTGGAGGAGGAGCTCGACCGGCAGGGGAAGCTGGAGTGGGCCCGTCAGGAGTTCGACGCCATCGCGTCGGCCCCGCCCGCACCGCCCCGCAAGGACCCGTGGCGCCGTACGTCGGGGATGCACAAGGTGCGCCGCCGGCGGCAGATGGCGATCGTGCGGGAGCTGTGGAACGCCCGGGACCGGATCGCCCAGCGGCGTGACGTGTCGCCCGGCAAGGTGCTCAGCGACACCGCGATCGTCGAGGCGGCCCTCGCCGTGCCGGCGAACGTACAGGCGCTGTCCGCACTGCCCGGCTTCGGTCACCGCATGGGACGCCGGCAGCTGGAGCAGTGGCAGGGGGTCGTCGACCGCGCCAAGGCACTGCCCGACGCGGAGCTCCCGCAGCCGGGAGCGGCGGTGACGGGCCCGCCCCCGCCGCGTTCCTGGGCGGACAAGGACCCCACGGCGGCGGCCCGGCTGTCGGCCGCGCGGGCGGCGGTCTCGGCGCTCGCCGAGGAGCTGAGGATGCCTCAGGAGAACGTGATCACCCCGGACACGGTGCGACGGGTCTGCTGGGAGCCGCCGAAGGACGCGACGCCGGACGCGGTGGCCGCTTCGCTGGCGTCGTACGGCGCGCGTCCGTGGCAGATCGAGCTGGTGGCTCCGCTGCTGACCAAGGCGCTGGCCGCGACGGCGGCCGCCTGACCGGGACGGCACCGCTCCGAGCGCAAGCCCCCGGCCGTCCGCGGCCGGGGGCTTCTCCGTGTGACCTTCACCGCTCCCGCCGTGGGGGGTGGGCAGCTTGGTTACCCGCAAGTAGCATGGCGGTATGCGTCACGCCCACGCGGCGTGCCGTGTGTGCAGCAGTGCCACCCCGCACCCTGGAGGAGAGCCAATCGTGCCTCGTACCGTCAGGGATGTCGTCTTCGTCGACGGCGTCCGCACCCCGTTCGGCAAGGCGGGCCCGAAGGGCATCTACCACGAGACCCGCGCCGACGACCTCGTCGTCAAGTGCATCCGGGAGCTGCTGCGCCGCAACCCGGATCTCGACCCCGCCCGCATCGACGAGGTCGCGCTCGCCGCGACCACGCAGATCGGCGACCAGGGTCTGACGCTGGGCCGCACCGCCGGCATCCTCGCGGGCCTGCCCGAGACCGTGCCCGGCTACTCGGTCGACCGCATGTGCGCCGGCGCGATGACCGCCGTGACCGCGATCGCGGGCGGCGTGGCCTTCGGTGCGTACGACATCGCCGTCGCCGGTGGCGTCGAGCACATGGGCCGCCACCCCATGGGCGAGGGCGTCGACCCGAACCCGCGCTTCGTCAGCGAGAAGCTCGTCGACGAGTCCGCCCTGTTCATGGGCATGACCGCGGAGAACCTGCACGACCGGTTCCCGCACCTCACCAAGCAGCGCGCGGACGAGTACGCGGTCCGCTCGCAGGAGAAGGCCGCCAAGGCGTACGCCGACGGCAAGATCCAGGCCGACCTGGTGCCGGTCTCGGTACGCCGCACCAACCCGGAGGCCGGTGAGACGGGCTGGGGCCTGGCCACCGCCGACGAGCCGATGCGCCCGGGCACGACGCTGGAGAACCTGGCCGGTCTGAAGACGCCGTTCCGCGCGCACGGCCGGGTCACTCCGGGCAACGCGGCCGGTCTCAACGACGGCGCGACCGCCTCGCTGATCGCCGCCGAGGACGTGGCGCGCGAGCTGGGCCTGCCGGTCAAGATGCGTCTCGTGTCGTACGCCTTCGCGGGTGTCGAGCCCGAGGTCATGGGCATCGGCCCGGTCCCGTCGACGGAGAAGGCGCTGGCCAAGGCCGGTCTGTCGATCTCCGACATCGGGCTGTTCGAGGTCAACGAGGCCTTCGCCGTGCAGGTGCTGGCCTTCCTCGACCACTACGGCATCGCGGACGACGACCCGCGCGTCAACCAGTACGGCGGCGCGATCGCGTTCGGCCACCCGCTGGCCTCCTCGGGCGTGCGCCTGATGACGCAGCTGGCGCGGCAGTTCGAGGAGCAGCCGCACGTCCAGTACGGCCTCACCACCATGTGCGTCGGTTTCGGCATGGGCGGAACGGTCATCTGGGAGAACCCGCACTTCGACAAGGCCGCCGGAGGCAACAAGTGAGCACCACCACCACTGAGCTTCTGAAGGGCGCGGCCGAGCTGTTCCCGGGCGAGGTCGTCACGCAGGCGCACGTCCGCCACATCGACCTCCCGTCCGGCGCCGGGCGCTTCGCGCTCATCACGCTGGACAACGGCCTGGACCACACCAAGCCGACCACCTTCGGGCCGCAGTCCCTGGCGAACCTGAACACCGCCATCGACCAGGTCGAGAAGGAGGCCGCCGAGGGCTCCGTCGTCGGCGTCGGCCTCACCGGCAAGCCGTTCATCTTCGCCGTCGGCGCCGACCTCAAGGGCGTCGAACTGCTGAAGCGCCGCGAGGACGCGCTGGCGATCGGCAAGGGCGGTCACGAGGTCTTCCGCCGCCTGTCCGGGCTCGCCGTCCCGACCTTCGCGTACTACAACGGCGCGGCGATGGGCGGCGGCGTCGAGGTCGGCCTGCACTGCTCGTACCGCACGGTCTCCTCCGCGCTCCCCGCCTTCTCCCTGCCCGAGGTCTTCCTCGGCCTGGTCCCGGGCTGGGGCGGCTGCGCGCTGCTGCCGAACCTGATCGGCGCCGACCGCGCGGTTTCGGTCATCATCGAGAACTCGCTCAACCAGAACAAGCAGCTCAAGGGCAAGCAGGTTTTCGAGCTCGGGATCGCCGACGCGATCTTCGAGGGCGCCGACTTCCTGGAGCAGTCGCTCATCTGGACGGCGTCCGTGCTGCGCGGCGAGCTCCAGGTCGTACGCCCGGACATCGACCGCGGCGAGGCCTGGGACCAGGCCGTCGCGCGCGGCAAGGCGGTCGCGGACTCCAAGGTGCACGGGGCCGCCCCCGCGGCGTACCGCGCGCTGGAGATCATCGCGGCGGCGAAGGACGGCGACCTGAGCGCCGGCTTCGACGCCGAGGACGCCGCGCTGGCCGACCTGATCATGGGCGACGAGCTGCGCAGCGGCATCTACGCCTTCAACCTGGTCCAGAAGCGCGCGAAGCGCCCGGCCGGCGCGCCGGACAAGTCGCTGGCCCGCCCGGTCACCAAGGTCGGCGTCGTGGGCGCCGGTCTGATGGCCTCTCAGCTGGCGCTGCTCTTCCTGCGCCGCCTGGAGGTGCCGGTCGTCCTGACCGACATCGACCAGGAGCGTGTCGACAAGGGTGTGGGCTACGTCCACGCCGAGATCGACAAGCTGCTCGGCAAGGGCCGCATCAACCAGGACAAGGCCAACCGTCTCAAGGGCCTGGTCTCGGGTGTGCTGGACAAGGCCGAGGGCTTCTCCGACGCCGACTTCATCATCGAGGCCGTCTTCGAGGAGATGGGCGTCAAGCAGAAGGTGTTCGCGGAGGTCGAGGCGGTCGCCCCGGCGCACGCGATCCTCGCCACCAACACCTCCTCGCTGTCGGTCTCCGAGATGGCGTCGAAGCTCAAGCACCCCGAGCGGGTCGTCGGCTTCCACTTCTTCAACCCGGTCGCGATCCTCCCGCTCCTGGAGATCGTGCGCGGCGAGCAGACCGACGACGCCTCGCTGGCCACGGCCTTCGGTGTCGCGCGCAAGCTGAAGAAGACCGCGGTGCTCTGCAAGGACGCCCCGGCGTTCGTGGTGAACCGCATCCTCACCCGCTTCATGGGCGAGATCCAGAACACCATCGACGAGGGCACCCCGGTCGAGGTCGCCGAGAAGGCCGTCGAGCCGCTCGGTCTGCCGATGTCCCCGCTGGTGCTGCTGGAGCTGGTCGGCCCGGCCATCGGTCTGCACGTCTCGGAGACCCTGAACCGCGCCTTCCCGGAGCGCTTCACGGTGTCGCCGAACCTGGCCGCCGTGGTCAAGGCCGGCAAGCGCGGCTTCTACGTCTACGATTCGGGCAAGCCCGAGCTGGACCCCGAGGTCGCCGCCCTCCTCAAGCAGGGCGACACCGCCCTGACGGAGGAGCAGGTCCGCACCCGCGTCATGGAGGCCGTGGCGCAGGAGATCGGCCTGATGCTCCAGGAGGGTGTCGTCGCCGAGGCGCAGGACATCGACCTCTGCCTGATCACGGGCGCCGGCTGGCCCTTCCACCTGGGCGGCATCACGCCGTACCTGGACCGCGAGGGCTACGCGGAGCGCGTGAACGGCAAGAAGTTCCTGCCCCAGGGCGTGGCGAGCGTCCCGGCGTAACCGCGTCCGCCGTACGCGCCTGTGCCCGGCCCACCAAGAGGTGTGCCGGGCACAGGCGTTGAGGAAAGGCCGGGGTCAGACGCGGGTCCAGGCCGCCAGGGCCAGGCCCTCCTCCGGCTTCTGGCGGGCCACGTGCAGCGCCCCGTCCCGGCCGATCGCCGCGAGGACGACGCGGCCCGCGCCGTCGACCGCCAGCGCCGGCGCCCCCACGCATTCCCCGCCCGTCGCGGTCCACCACACCCCGTCGCCCTCGGCCTGCGTCAGGCATGCCGCGAGCACGGGCCGGCCGTCGCTGCCGCGGTGGGCCAGGACCGTGCAGTCGTGGCCGCCGATCTCGGCGCGCAGGGCGGCGGGCGGGCTGTCCGCGGGGCTGCCGGACAGGTCGATGGGGTCCTCGCCGGGGCGGTGGGCGGTGACGCCCTTGGAGTCGGGGGCGTTCCAGTAGTACGTGACGCGGTCGTCGGCGGTCTCCAGGCCGGTGACCGTACGGACCACCGGGGACAGCGGGACGTTCTCGGCCCGGGTCAGCCCGCCCCCGGGCTTCTCCTGCGTCCAGCGCAGCGCCCCGGCCTCCGCCGGGACGAGGACCTCCACCGTGCCGGACGCCGTGGCCACCGCCACCGGCCCGTCATGGGCCTTGCTGCCGCGCAGGTCCTTCCAGCCCTCCCACTTCCCGTTCGCTGCCTGACGGCGCATCTGGAGGCCGCGCCCGGCGTTGCGTACGAAGACGTGGACCGAGCCCGCCGTGTTGACCGCGGCGGCCGGGACGCCGATCCTGAGGCCGCGTTCGGCCTCCTTGTACGGGTTGCCGAGGGAGTGCCAGGCGGTCAGCGGACGGCCGGTCTGGTACTGGATCGCGTGCACGATGTCCACCGCCCCGGCCTTCTCGCGCCGGCCGACGAAGTGCACGTAGCCGTCGGGGCCCTGGGCGAGGGTGATGTCCTCGGTGCCGGGCGCCGGGAAGAAGTGCGGGCCCGTCCACTCCGGTCCGCCCGGAGCCGTCTCCGTCCAGCGCAGCAGCCCGCCGTCGGTGGGGGCGTAGGCGGTGAGCCGGCCGTCCCTGCCGCGCAGAAGCCACCCGCTCGTCCCCGGCCCGGTCGCGAGCGGGGGAGGACCGGACGGGGAGGAGGAAATCGGCTCGGCCTTACGCGCGCTCCGCGGCCTCATGGCGTCACGCCAACCTTCTGTGCATCGGCTTTTCGGTTCTCCGTGATATCGAACAAGCATAGCGTTTTGCCTGGTGACGCTGGTTCGTACAGCATGCTCGTGCTAAGAGAACGGTATGAGAACCCTGGTCGTCGTGGACGCTGCCAATGTTGTCGGATCCGTCCCCGACGGCTGGTGGCGCGACCGTCACGGGGCCGCCGAGCGCCTGCGCGACCGCCTCCGGGCATACGCCGACGAGGGCCTCCCGGGCCATCCGGGCCCGCTCTCCGTCGTCCTCGTGGTCGAGGGCGCCGCCCACGAGGTCACCTCCGTGCCCGGCGTACGGGTCGAGGCGGCGCCCGGCAGCGGCGACGACCGGATCGTCGAGGTGGTCGCGGAGGAGACGGGCAGGGGGGCGGCCGTCCTCGTCGTCACCGCCGACCGGGAGCTCAGGCGGCGCGTGGAGACGTACGGCGCACGGTGCGCGGGGCCGCGCACCGTGCGGCCCCGGCCGGGCGGCGCGGACGGGCCGTAGGGGGCGGGGGCGAAAATCCCTGCGCGGGGAGGCGGTTCGCGCCGGTGGGGAGACGTGCGGGGGGGCCGGCGGCCGCGTGAGCATGCGCGCCGAGGCGTCCGGCCCCGCAGCCCCCACCGGAGCGGGGCGTACGGGGCCGGGATGCGCCTGCCGCGGAACCGTGTCCGCCGGACGAAGCGGCCCCGTGCCTAGTACCTGGCGTCGTCGCCGAGGCGGCCGAGGCGGCTGTGGCTGCGGCCGTACGCGAAGTACAGCACGTAGCCCAGCGCCATCCAGATGCCGAACCGCAGCCAGGTCTCGGCCGGCAGATTGAGCATCAGCCAGAGCGAGGCGGCCACCGAGAGGATCGGGACGAGCGGCACCAGCGGTGTACGGAAGGCGCGGTGCAGGTCCGGCCGGGTCCGGCGCAGGACGATCACGCCGAGGGCGACGACGACGAACGCGAAGAGCGTGCCGATGTTCACCAGTGTCGCGAGCTCTTCGAGACTGGTGAACCCCGCGATGACCGCGATGAGCACACCGAGCAGGATGGTCGGACGGTACGGGGTGCGGAACTTCGGGTGCGTGACGGAGAAGAAGCGCGGGAGCAGCCCGTCGCGGCTCATCGCGAAGAACACCCGGGTCTGGCCGAGGAGCAGGATCATGCAGACCGTGGTGAGGCCGACCGCGGCGCCGAAGCTGATGACACCGGCGTAGAAGGGGTGCCCGGTGGCCTTGAAGGCGTCGGCGAGCGGGGCACTCACCGACAGTTCGCTGTAGTGCTGCATGCCGGTGACCACGAGCGACACGGCGACGTACAGCACGGTGCAGATGAGGAGCGAGCCGAGGATGCCGCGCGGCATGTCCCGCTGCGGGAGCTTGGTCTCCTCGGCGGCGGTGGCCACGACGTCGAAGCCGATGAAGGCGAAGAAGACGACGGAGGCGGCGGTGAAGATGCCCATGACGCCGAAGTTGGTGGGCGCGTAACCGAAGATCAGCTGGACCAGGGGGGCGTCCATGCCCGATCCGACGGGCTGCTGCACGGCGTCGGGGATGAAGGGCGAGTAGTTGTCGGCCTTGACGAAGAACGAGCCCGCGACGATCACGATCAGCACCACGGTCACCTTGATGGCGACCACCAGCGCGGTGACCCGTGCGGAGAGCTTCACGCCGACCACCAGGATGGCCGTGAGCAGCAGGACCAGGACGAACGCCAGCAGGTCGAAGCCGAACCCGTCCGCCGCCTCGGGGCCGGAGAGCACTTCGGGCATGCTCCACCCGACGTTGTCCATCAGCGAGCGGACGTAGCCCGACCAGCCGACCGCCACCACCGCCGTGCCCAGGGCGAATTCGAGGACCAGGTCCCAGCCGATGGTCCAGGCGACCAGCTCACCGAGTGAGGCGTACGAGAAGGTGTACGCGGAACCGGCCACCGGGACGGTGGAGGCGAACTCGGCGTAACAGAGGGCGGCGAGAGCGCAGACGATGCCCGCGGCGACGAAGGCGAGGGCGGTCGCGGGGCCCGCCGTCTCCTTGGCCACCTTGCCCGTGAGGACGAAGATGCCGGTGCCGATGATGACCCCGACGCCGAAGACCGTCAGGTCCAGTGCGGAGAGGGACTTCTTGAGCTCGTGCTCCGGCTCCTCCGTGTCGCGGATCGACTGTTCGACCGTCTTGGTGCGGAACATGCCGCCTTTGACCGGCCCTGGGTCGTGCTGCGTACTCACCGGCGTACCTCCGACTGTCGGCTGTCGCCCAACCTTGAAGTGAGCGAGTTTCAGTCATGATCGTGAGTGAACCGGTCACTCCCCACGAGGACCGCCGCCCTGTTTCACCCGATGGGAGGCACGGACCGGTATGCCTACCGGCCCTGCGAGTTGACCCTTTTGGCCGACCGGAACGCGGAAGACCCGCCCGGGGCTTCTGCCCGGGGCGGGTCTCCTGTCCGTACGGGATGCGTCAGTCGCGCGCGGCCTCGGCCGGCTCGTCCTCCAGACGGCCGTCCAGCCTGGCCACCAGACCCGTCACCTGACGGGCGATGTCCGGGGCCGTCAGACCGATCTCGGCCATGACCTCCTTGCGGGAGGCGTGGTCGAGGAAGCGCGGCGGGATGCCGAAGTCGCGCAGCGGTACGTCGACGCCCGCGTCCCGCAGCGCCTGGGCGATCGCGGAGCCGACACCGCCGGCGCGGCTGTTGTCCTCGACGGTGACGACGACGCGGTGCTGCTCGGCGAGCGGCGCGAGCGCCTCGTCGACCGGCTTGACCCAGCGCGGGTCGACGACGGTCGTGGTGATGCCCTGCCGGTCGAGGAGGTCGGCGATCTCCAGGCACATCGGCGCGAGCGCGCCGACGGAGACCAGGAGGACGTCCGCGGCGCCTTCGGCGGGCCTGCGCAGGATGTCCATGGAGCCGGCCTTGCCCACGGCCTTGACCGCGGGGCCGACCGCGCCCTTGGAGAAGCGGACGACGGTGGGCGCGTCGTCGACCAGGACGGCCTCGCGCAGCTGGGCACGGACCTGGTCGGCGTCGCGCGGGGCGGCGATCCGCAGGTTCGGGACGCACTGGAGGATCGACATGTCCCACATGCCGTTGTGCGAGGCGCCGTCGGTGCCGGTGACGCCCGCGCGGTCCAGGACGAAGGTGACGCCGCAGTCGTGCAGGGCGACGTCCATCAGGACCTGGTCGAAGGCCCGGTTGAGGAAGGTCGCGTACACGGCGAAGACGGGGTGCAGGCCGCCGGTGGCCAGGCCCGCCGCGGAGACCGCGCCGTGCTGCTCGGCGATCCCGACGTCGTACACCCGGTCCGGGAACGCCTTCGCGAACTTGTCGAGGCCGACCGGCTGGAGCATCGCGGCGGTGATCGCGACGATGTCCTCGCGCTCCTTGCCGAGCTTGACCATCTCCTCGCCGAACACCGACGTCCAGTCGACGCCCGAGGAGGCGATCGGCAGGCCCGTGTCGGGGTGGATCTTGCCGACGGCGTGGAAGCGGTCCGCCTCGTCGGCGAGGGCCGGCTGGTAGCCGCGGCCCTTCTCGGTGAGGCAGTGCACGATGACGGGGCCGCCGAAGCGCTTGGCGCGCTGGAGCGCGGACTCCAGGGCCTCGATGTCGTGGCCGTCGATCGGACCGACGTACTTCAGGCCGAGGTCCTCGAACATGCCCTGCGGGGCGATGAAGTCCTTGAGGCCCTTCTTCGCGCCGTGCAGGGTCTCGTAGAGCGGGCGGCCGACGACCGGCGTGCGCTCCAGGATGTCCTTGCCGCGGGCGAGGAAACGCTCGTAGCCGTCGGTGGTGCGCAGGGTGGCGAGGTGGTTCGCGAGGCCGCCGATGGTCGGGGCGTACGAACGTTCGTTGTCGTTGACGACGATCACGAGCGGGCGGTCCTTGGCGACGGCGATGTTGTTCAGCGCCTCCCAGGCCATGCCGCCGGTGAGCGCGCCGTCGCCGATGACGGCGACGACGTGGTCGTCCTTCTTCAGGACCTCGTTGGCCTTGGCGAGGCCGTCGGCCCAGCCCAGGACGGTCGAGGCGTGCGAGTTCTCGATCACGTCGTGCTCGGACTCGGCGCGCGAGGGGTAGCCGGACAGGCCGCCCTTCATCTTCAGCTTCGAGAAGTCCTGGCGGCCGGTGAGCAGCTTGTGGACGTAACTCTGGTGTCCGGTGTCGAAGAGGATCTTGTCCTTCGGCGACTCGAAGACACGGTGGAGAGCGATCGTCAGCTCGACCACACCGAGGTTGGGCCCCAGGTGTCCACCGGTCTTCGAGACCTCGTCGACGAGAAATGTCCGGATCTCGGCGGCCAGCCGGTCCAGCTGCTCCGGGGTGAGCCGGTCCAGATCGCGCGGTCCCGTGATGCGGGTCAGCAGCGCCACCCGTGCCTCCTTGCAGTTGAACTGTCTGCTTGCCGGTCTGTCGAGTCTAATGTTCCGCCCGCGACTGTAGTCATCGGGCGGCGGGTTCCGCCTCACGCGTCGGCCGGGGCCGGGCGCACGCGTGCCCGGCACCGGGGTCCGGTGCCGGGCACGCGCGGGGCGGAGCGGTCAGGCGCGGCCCGCGGTCTTCTGGGTCTTGCGGGTGACGGAGTCGATCACGACGGTCGCCAGCAGGACACCACCGGTGATCATGTACTGGATCGGGGTGGCGATGCCTTCGAGGGCCAGGCCGTACTGGATCGAGGTGATCACCATGACGCCGAGGAGCGCGTTCCAGGTGCGGCCGCGGCCGCCGAAGAGGCTGGTGCCGCCGATGACGGCCGCCGCGATGACGTTCATCAGCAGGTCGCCGGCGCCGGCGCTCTGGTTGGCCGCGGCGATCTTGGAGGCCCAGAACAGGCCGCCGACGGCCGCGAACGTACCGGCGATGGCGAAGACCGAGATCCGGACCGCCGTGACGTTGATGCCGGCACGCCGGGACGCCTCGACGCTGCCGCCCAGCGCGAAGACCTTGCGGCCGTACGCGGTGCGGCGGAGTACGAAGTCGGACGCCACCAGGACCAGGAGGAAGAGCAGCACCGCGAGCGGCAGGCCCTTGTACTGGTTGAAGGTGGCCGCGGCGGCGAAGGCCAGGACGGCGAGCAGCGCCGTGCGCAGGACGATCTCGCTGAGCGGCCGGGACGGGACGCCCGCGGCCTCGCGGCGGCGGCTGTCGGTGAAGGAGGAGAGGAAGAAGGCGGCGACGGCGACCACGGCGAGACCGTAGGCGGCGGCGACGTCCGAGAAGTAGTACGTCGTGAGCTGGCCGACCAGGCCGTCGGAGTCCAGGTTGATCGTGCCGTTGCTGCCGAGCAGCTGGAGCATGAAGCCCTGCCAGAACAGCAGGCCGGACAGGGTGACGGCGAAGGCGGGGGCGCCGATCCGGGCGAAGAAGAAGCCGTGGATCACGCCGATGAGGGCGCCTCCGACGATCGCTGCGACGATCGCGAGCCATTCGTTGATGCCGTTGGTGACGCTGAGTACGGCGACGATGGCGCCCGAGACACCGCTGACCGAGCCGACCGACAGGTCGATCTCGCCGAGCAGCAGCACGAAGATGATGCCGACGGCCATCATGCCGGTGGCGACCATGGAGACGGCGATGTTGCTGAGGTTGCCCGCGGACAGGAAGTTCGAGTTCAGGCCCTGGAAGATCGCCCAGATGACGATCAGGCCGATGACGACGGGTATGGAGCCCAGGTCGCCGGCGCGCATCTTGCGCTTGAACTCGGAGAGGTAGCCGGCGAAGCCCTGCTCGCGTACGAGCAGCCGCGGGTCGACGGCCGTGACGGCGGCGGGGGCGGGGGCCGGCGCGTCGTCGGCGGCCTTGCCGGCCTTGCCGAGGGACGTGGAGGTCTTGTCGGTGCTCACTTCTGGACCTCCGCGTTGCGCGCCGCACGGCGGGTCACGGCGTTGTCCGTGGCACCGGTGATGGCGGAAATGATCTCTTCCTGCGAGGTGGACGCGACGTCGAAGACGCCGTTGTTGCGGCCCAGCCTCAGGACCGCCACCTTGTCCGCGACGGCCTTGACGTCCGCCATGTTGTGGCTGATGAGGATGACCGCGTGGCCGCGGTCGCGCAGCCGCTCGACGAGGTCGAGGACCTGCGCGGTCTGCTCGACACCGAGAGCCGCGGTCGGCTCGTCGAGGATCACGAGCTTGGGCTCGCCGAGCATGGAGCGGGCGATGGCCACGGTCTGACGCTGACCGCCGGAGAGCGAGGCGATCGGGATGCGCACGCTCGGGATGCGGATGGACAGCGTGGTGAGGAGCTCGCGGGCGCGGCGCTCCATCTCGACCTCGTCGAGGACGCCGCGCCTGCGGAGCTCCCGGCCGAGGTAGAGGTTGCCCACGACGTCGATGTTGTCGCACAGCGCGAGGTCCTGGTAGACGGTCGCGATGCCGAGGCTCTGGGCGTCGTGGGGCTTGCTGATCTGTACGGCGCTTCCTTCCCACTCGATGACACCGTCATCGATGGGGTGCACGCCGGCGATCGTCTTGACCAGCGTGGACTTTCCGGCGCCGTTGTCGCCCACCAGGGCGACCACTTCACCGGCGTGGACCTCAAGCTCTACGTCGGTGAGCGCCTGGACGGCACCGAACCGCTTGGAGACCCCTCGCAACGCCAGCACGGGCGTAGCGGACACGTGAACCATCTCCTTCGCCGCCTGACCGGCGGGGATGCCGCGCCGGGGGGAAGGCGGCGCGGAGGTCGAGCAAGAAAGTGGGGGTGCGGGGTGTTCTGTCCGGCGCCCGGCCCGAGCTGCGGGGCTGTGGAGGGCGGGGCACCGGACAGGCTTCAGCCGCGGAGGAATCCCGTGAGGAACGGGGGACTTACTTCAGCCCGAGCTTGTCGCAGGCGGCCTTGTACTTGGGGGTGCAGATCTCGGCGACCGTGTAGATGCCGTCGGCGATGACGGTGTCCTTGATGTTGTCCTGGGTCAGCGAGACGACCGGCACGAGCACGCTCGGGATGCCCTTGACGCTGGCGTTGTCCGCGGTGTCCTTGGCGATGGAGTCGAGCTTCTCGCCCTTGGCCAGTGCGACGGCCATCTCGGCGGCGGCGGCCGCCTCGGGGGCGTACGGCTTGTAGACGCTCATGAACTGCTCACCGGCGACGATGCGCTGCACACCGGCGAGTTCGGCGTCCTGGCCGGTGACCGGCGGGAGCTTGGAGAGGCCGGCGCCCTTGAGGGCGGTGATGATGCCGCCCGCCATGCCGTCGTTGGCGGAGTAGACGCCGTCGATCTTGTCCTTGCCGAGCGCGGAGAGCGCGCCCTCCATGTTGGCGTTGGCGTTCTCCGGCTTCCACTCCTTGGTGTCGTACGACTTCCCGATCTTGACCTTGCCCTCGAGCTCGGCCAGCGCGCCCTTCTTGAAGAGCTTGGCGTTCGGGTCGGTGATGGCGCCGTTCATCATGACGATCTGGGCGTCCTCGGCCTTGTCGCCCAGCGCTTCGAGCAGGGCCTTGCCCTGGACGTGGCCGACCTCTTCGTTGTCGAAGGAGGTGTACGCGTCGATCGGGCCCTCGGCGAGGCGGTCGAAGGCGACGACCGGGATGCCCTCGTCCTTGGCCTTCTTCACGCCGTTGGCGACCGCCTTGGCGTCCACCGCGTCCAGGATCAGCACGTCGACCTTGTTGGTGATCATCGTGTCGATCTGCTGCGTCTGGACGGTGGCGTCCTGCTTGGCGTTGGCGTAGACGACCTCGCCCTTGCCGCCGGTCAGCTCGCTGATCTTCTTCTCGATCAGCGGCTTGTCGAACTTCTCGTAACGAGCGGTCTGATTCTCCGGAAGCAGCAGGCCTATCTTGAGGGCGTCGGTCTTCTTCCCGCCCTCCGACTCCTTGGCTCCTCCTGCCGCGTTCCCGGACTCCTTGGCGCTGCCACAGGCGGCGAGGGAAACAGCCATCGCGGTGGCGGCCACGGCCACGGCGGCACGACGCATACGCGTGTTCACTTCAGAAACCTCCCTGACGAGGCCGCGTCGTTGCGGCCGAGGTGGCTGGAAGTCAACTCCGCCCGGATGGCAGCGTCAAGGAGTAAATCCTTAACGAGATGACAACGGTGCCATTCGTTATCTAAGTGAAGGCAGGTGCACTCGCCGGCAGGGCACTGTCCAGAAGGGTCGAATCACCCATTTCATTGAGTACGAGCGCGAGCGCGCCCAGGACTTCCGACCGTCCGCCGAGCGCCCCCGGAAGCACCGAGAGCTGCCTGGCCGCACTCGGGATCGCGTACCGCGAGACCGAGTCGCGGATCGGCCCGAGCACCAGCTCACCGGCTTCCGCGAGGTCTCCGCCCAGTACCACCCGGCTGGGATTGAGCAGGTTGCAGAGATTGGCCACCCCGCTGCCGATGTGGCGGCCGACGTCCCCGATCACCCGGCGGCAGCCCGGATCGCCCTCGCGCGCGAGCCGGACCACGCGCTCCATGGTCAGATCGTCGCCGTGGCTGGACTGCAGCAGCGGCAGGACGTACCGGGCGGCCGTGAAGGTCTCCAGGCAGCCGCGGTTGCCGCACCGGCAGACCGGGCCCGACTCGTCGAGCGTGATGTGCCCGATCTCGCCGGCCGTGCCGCCGGGCCCCCGGTAGATCTGGCCACTGATCACCAGACCGGCGCCGACACCGCTCGCGACCTTGATGTACGCCAGGTCCTTGACCCCGCGCCCGCTCCCCCAGACCAGCTCGCCGAGCGCGCCGAGGTTGGCGTCGTTGTCGACGTACACGGGCACGCCGAGGCGTCCGGCCAGCTCCATGCTCGGGTTGATGCCCTTCCAGCCCGGCAGGATGGACGTCGAGCCGAGCGTGCCGGACTCCACGTCGATCGGACCCGGCACGCCCAGGCCGACGCCGATCACCTTGTCCTGGCTGAGGCCGCTCGCCGCGATCAGCCGCTTGACCAGCTGTTCCGCCCGGTCGAAGCCCTCGGCGGCCGAACCGTCGACGTCCAGCGGCTCGGCCTCCTCGGCGAGCACCTGGTGGGCGAGGTTGCCGACGGCGACGCGCAGGTGCGTATGGCCGAAATCGACGCCGATGACGATGCCGGCGTCGCCGCTGAGCGAGACGCTGCGCGCCCGGCGGCCGCCCGCGGAGGTCGGGGTGACCTCGACGGTCCCGCCGTCCTTCAGCTCGCGGACGATATTGGACACCGTGGCTGCGGAGAGCCCTGTGCTCCTGGCGATCTCTGCCTGGGTGAGCGAACCTGCCATGCGCACGGCACGTACGACCCGCTCCAGGTTGGCCCGGTGCAGTGACGTCTGCGACCCCGGAGTCTCCATTGACTCTCCTCTTTCTCCAACATGTGAACTCTAAGATGAGCCTTTCGGGTTGCCCCCCGTCAAGACCTTGAGCGTGGCAGGAGCCGTGAGGGAACGCCGAACCGCCCGTCGGCGGGGGGCCGGCGGGCGGTTCGTACGCGGACGGGGGCGGGGCCCCGCGGCGCTATTTCAGGGCGCCCGCGGTCAGGCCCGAGACGACCTGGCGCTGGAAGACGATGTACGCCGCCAGAACCGGCAGCATCGCCATCACCAGGCCGGCGAAGAGCCCCGACCAGTCGCCCTTGTAGCCCTGGCTGGTCGCGAGCTCGACCAGCCCCTGGGAGAGCACCCGGTTGTCCGGGTTGTTGTTGAGCACCGTCGGCAGCATGTACTGGTTCCACTGCCCCAGGAAGTTGAAGATGCCGACGCTGATGAGGCCGGGCTTGGCCATCGGCAGCATCACCTGGAAGAAGATCCTGGTGTGCGAGGCGCCGTCGATCATCGCCGCTTCCGCCACCGAGGTCGGCAGCGTACGGAAGAAGGAGGTGAGGAAGAAGACGGTGAAGGGCAGCGAGTACGCGATGTAGACGAGGATCAGGCCCGGGAGCGTCTCCAGCATCCCCATGTTCTTCAGTACGTAGAACAGCGGCACCAGGGCCAGCATGATCGGGAAGCTCATTCCTCCGACGAAGAGGAAGTAGACGAAGCGGTTCCCGGGGAAGTCGAAGCGCGCGAGGACGTACGCCGCCATGGAGCCCAGCAGCAGCGTGCCGGCGAGCGAGCCGCCGACCACGATGATGGTGTTGAAGAAGTAGTCGCTCATGTGCGCTTCGGACCAGGCCCGCGACCAGTTCTCGAAGTGCAGCCTGTCCGGCAGCGAGAACGGCGACTCGAAGATCGACGCGTCGTCCTTGAAGGACGTCATCACGGCCCAGAGCAGCGGCATGACGACCATGAAGGCCCAGAGGACGAGGACGCCGTGCGAGAAGACGTTGAGCGCGCTGCCGGTGACGTCCTTCTTCGGCTTCGCCGGGGCCGGGGCGCCCGCCTTCTCCGGGGAGGGAGGGCTGCCTTCGGTGACGCCTGCGGGCGGGGTGTCAGTGGTCTTCATCAGAACTCCAGCCGCTCACGCCGGCCCACTCGCATGACCAGGGCCGCAAGAGCCAGGGTGATGACGAGCAGGGCCACACCGATCGTTGTCGCATAGCCTGCCTGGCCGTCCCGGAACGCCGTCTGGTAGACGTACAGCACCAGGACGGTCGTCGAGTAGTCGGGGCCGCCGGGGCCCACGGTCATGATCTGGACGACCGCGAAGGACTCCGCGCCCAGGGCGAGGATTCCCATGTAGACCCAGCCCGACTGCACGGTGTCCCAGAGCAGCGGAATGGTGATTTTGAAGAAGGTGGTGATCCGGCTCGCGCCGTCCAGCAGCGCCGCCTCGTAGAAGTCCTTGGGGATGGACGCCATGCCCGCCGAGAAGAGCACCACGAAGAACCCCACGGTGGACCAGACGAGCACCGCCATGACCGCCCAGAGCGCGGTGTCCGGGTCGCCCAGCCACTGCGGCTGCACGCTGTCGAGGCCGACGGCCCTCAGCAGCCCGTTGATCGCGCCCTCGTTCGGGTTGTACGCGAAGGCGAAGAGGACGGCGACGATGGCGATCGAGAGCACCTGCGGGAAGAAGTACGCGATCTTGTAGAAGCCCGAACCCCGGACTCCCGCGATCGCGGCGCCCTTCCGGCGCCGTCCGCCGACATTGAGCATGAAGGCGAAGAAGAGCGCGAGGCCGAGCGTCACCAGCGGCAGCAGCAGTGCGAAGAGCAGGCTGTGCCCCAGTGAATCCCAGAAGATCTGGTCTTCCAGCATCCGGCTGTAGTTGTCGAAGCCGACCATCTTGAAGTCCGGGCTCAGGCCGGTCCAGTCCGTGAACGAGTAGTAGATGGACTGGATGAACGGCCAGATGACGAAGATTGCGTACAACGCCAACGGGGCCGCCAAAAACCCCACGATGAACCGGTACTTGCCGTGTTGCATGGTTACCGACCCCGATCTTCCGGCGTGTGCCGCCGCTGGTTCCGCGATCTCCCGGGGGCCCGCCCCCGGGCCCCCGGGTTGCTCACTGGTGCTTGTAGTGCTTGATGGACTGGTCCTTGGCCGCCGCGTCGGCGAAGCCCTGGATCTTCTTGATGGTCTCGGCCGGGGTCGCTCGGCCGGCCATCATCTCGCCCAGGCCGGCGACACCGATCTGCTCCTTCTGGAGCTTCACGTACCAGTCCTGCAGGCGCGGGTTGACCACGTTCTCGCCGGCCTTCTCCAGGGCGGCGCTGGCGGACTTCAGCCCCGGGGTCAGCTCGATGCCCTCGGTGCCGCCGTTGAGCGCGGTCAGGGACTTCACGCTCTGCGTGAAGTTCTTCGACGACGCCTCGCTGAGCATGATGCGCAGCTGCTCCATGCCGCCGTCGGGGTTCTTCGCCGACTTCGGGACGATGAACGGCTCACCGCCGGAGGCCCAGATGGTGCCGAACGGCAGCTTGTCCGAGCTGTCGAGGCCGGAGGGCGCGCCCACGGCGAGCTTGAAGTCGGCCGGCATCGTCTTGGCCGCCTCGTTCTCCACCCACGAACCGTTCGGGATGAAGAGCGCCTTGCCCTGGGTCCAGGCGGTCTGCGACTGGATGTGGTCGATGCCCGGGGTGCCCTTGAGGATGTAGCCCTTCTTGAAGAGCTCGTAGTACGCCTCGAACGCGGCCTTCACGGCCGGGTCGGACCAGGCGTTCGGCTCCAGGTTGTCGATCTTGTCGAGAACCTCGCGGCCGCCGATCTTCGCGATGAACGGGTAGAGCGAGAACGGCAGGTAGTACGGGTGCTTGCCCGCGTACGTCCAGCCCGCGACGCCCTTCTTCTTCGCCTTGGCGCAGAGGGCGAGCATGTCGTCCCAGTTCTCCGGGTACGTCGCGTCGAGCTTCTCCAGCGCCGTCTCGGAGTACCAGACGCCGTAGACCGTGTACGCGTAGTACATGATCCAGACCGGGTCGCCGTCGAACTGGCCCATCTCGACGATGCCGGGCCGCAGCGTCTCGCGGACCGTCTTGCTCGGGTCGTCGACGGAGGCGGCGTCCAGCAGCGGCGTGAGGTCGGTGAGCTGCTTCTTGCCGACGAGGACACCCATGTCCATCTGTTCGGCGCCCGAGTTGTCGATCAGGTCCGGGGGCGTTCCGCCGTTGAACCTCGGCTGGAGCTGCGACCTGATCTTCTGCGTCGAGGAGAACTTGACCTCCGCCTTCGGGTAGGTCTTCTCATAGACGGCCTTGGCGTCCTCGGCGTACTTCGTTCCGAATCCACCGTCGAAAATGACGATTTCGAGCGGCGCGCTCTCATTGACACCCAGCGGGTTCTTCTCGGTCTTCTTGCCCTTTTCGACCTTCTCGTCGCCGCCGCTGTCGCCGCTCGCGCAGGCGGACAGGAAGCTCACCGTCGGAACGGTGATCAGACCGAGTGCGGCCGACCGCTTGATCAGATCGCGACGGCCAAGGCCCTCATTGTTGTGGGCGGAGGTGGATCCCATGCTCAAGTCCTCGCCTTCTCCAGGACTCAGGCGGTGTACCGGTCGCCCGTACTTATCTCGCCTAGGCGAAGGGCCCCGCCACCGCAGTCAAATGACGCTGGGTCGTGCTGAGTTGCAGAAGGTACGGACATAGCGTTCGGCAACCGCCGCAGCAGCTTCCCCCACCGGTCCCCGTCCCCCTGGCCCGCGGCCGCGAAACGGCGTTGCAGACGCCGACAGGTATAGTCCACTTCACATCAACTGGGCAAGATCGAAAGCAAGTTTGGACGGCAGTCTTTCCCTAGTTGAGACCTCACGGATACGTGGGGCGCGCACGCAGTCGCCCGCGCGATCGCACAGGCACGGCGCACCTCCTTCACCTCCCCTTTCACTTGCAACACCCTTGACACCGTCGGTGGCTTGGCTCCCTACTGGGTCTCATGCACTGCCCATGACAACGTTGTCCAAGGGGAGGAAAAGTCCGGGATGCAGCACATACCTCGGTACGCACCACGCCATACGGCGGCCGCCGTCGCGGCGACCGCCCTGCTGCTGGTCGTCACGGCCCCTTCCGCGGCCGTCGCCCAGCCCGCCCAACCGCAGGAGCAGGAGCGCAGGTTCAGCTCCTCCTTCGAGGCCGGCGAGCCCGAGCCGGACTGGCGCAACACCGTAGAGACCGGACCCGGTGGCGAGAAGCGCTCCTCGGGGGTCGACGGCGGATACGGTGCCGGGATTCCGGGCAATGTGACCGACCGCGTCGTCGAGCTGCGCGCCAGCGGTGAGAACACCGGCGGCGGAGAGGTCAAGGAGAACCTCGTCGACGTCCAGTCCGCCACCAAGTGGCTGGCCTTCGAGCCCACCGCCTGGATCGAGTTCGACCTGGACGAACCGGCCAAGCTCGTGACATACGCCCTTACTTCGGCCAACGATCACGCGGAGCGCGACCCGAAGGACTGGACGCTCAAGGGATCCGCCGACGGCGAGGAGTGGAAGGTCCTGGACACCCGCGAGGGGCAGACCTTCGCGAAGCGCTTCGAGACGAAGACCTACGCTTTCGAGAACGGCACGGCGTACGCGCACTACCGTCTCGAAATCACCCGCAACAACGGCGCCTCGGACGCCCTCCAGCTCGCGGACGTTCAGTTCTCGAACGGTGACACCTCCGCGCCCGCCCCGGACGACATGCGCAGCCAGGTCGACCGCGGCCCCTCGGGCTCCCCCACGGCCAAGGCGGGCGCGGGTTTCACGGGAAAGCGGGCGCTGCGGTACGCCGGCACGCACAAGCCGCAGGGCCGGGCCTACTCGTACAACAAGGTCTTCGACGTCGACACGCGCGTCACGCGGGACACCGAGCTGTCGTACCGGGTCTTCCCCTCCCTCCCGGAGACCGACCTCGACTACCCCGCCACCCATGTGTCGGTCGACCTGGCCTTCACGGACGGCACCTATCTGAGTGAGCTGCGCGCCGTCGACCAGCACGGTGCGGTGATGTCCCCGCAGGGCCAGGGCGCCTCCAAGACGCTGTACGTCAACCAGTGGAACCACAAGGCCTCACGGATCGGCGCGGTCGCGGCCGGCAAGACCGTCGACCGGGTGCTGGTGGCGTACGACTCCCCGAAGGGCCCGGCGAAGTTCAGCGGCTGGGTCGACGACATCACCCTCGCCCCCAAGGCCCCCGACAAGCGCCTCGCGCACTTCGCGGACTACGTCTCCACCACGCGCGGCACCCATTCCAGCGGCGCGTTCTCGCGGGGCAACAACATCCCCGCCACCGCCGTCCCGCACGGCTTCAACTTCTGGACGCCGGTGACCAACGCCGCCTCCACCAGTTGGCTCTACGACTACGCCCGGGGCAACAACGCCGACAACCTGCCGACCCTCCAGGCGTTCAGCGCGAGCCACGAGCCGAGCCCCTGGATGGGCGACCGGCAGACGTTCCAGCTCATGCCGTCCGTGGCGGCGGGCACCCCGGACGCCGGCCGCAGGGCGCGCGCCCTGCCCTTCCGGCACGAGAAGGAGACGGCGAAACCGCACGAGTACGCGGTCACCTTCGAGAACGGCCTCAAGGCCGAGATGGCCCCGACCGACCACGCGGCGATGATGCGGTTCACCTATCCGGGCGAGGACGCGAGCGTCATATTCGACAACGTGTCGAACGACGGCGGCCTCAGCCTCGACCCCGCCACCCGCTCCTTCACCGGCTTCTCCGACGTCAAGAGCGGCCTGTCGACCGGCGCCACCAGGATGTTCGTGTACGGCGTCTTCGACACACCGGTCACCGCGAGCGGCAAGCTCGGCGGTGGCGGGGGCGACGACGTCACGGGTTACCTGCGTTTCAATCCCGGTGAGGACCGCCGGGTGACGCTGCGCCTGGCGACTTCACTCATCAGTGTGGACCAGGCGAAGAAGAACCTCGCCGACGAGATCCCGGCGGACGCCTCCTTCGAGCGGGTGAAGAACCGGGCGCGGGCCGCCTGGGACGACCTCCTCGGCCGCGTCGAGGTCGAGGGCGCGAGCCGCGACCAGCTGACGACCCTCTACTCCAGCCTCTACCGGCTGTACCTGTATCCGAACTCCGGCTTCGAGAACACCGGAACCAGGGCCCGCCCCAGGCAGCAGTACGCCAGCCCCTTCTCGAAGCAGACCGGCCCGGACACCCCGACCCACACCGGCGCGAAGATCGTCGACGGCGAGGTGTACGTCAACAACGGCTTCTGGGACACCTACCGGACGACCTGGCCGGCGTACTCCTTCCTCACCCCCGAGAAGGCCGGCAAGCTCGTCGACGGCTTCGTCCAGCAGTACAAGGACGGCGGCTGGATCTCCCGCTGGTCCTCGCCCGGATACGCCGACCTGATGACCGGCACCAGCTCCGACGTGGCGTTCGCCGACGCGTACGTCAAGGGCGTGGACTTCGACGCCGAGGCGGCGTACGAGGCGGCACTCAAGAACGCCACCGTCGTGCCGCCCTTCTCCGGTGTGGGCCGCAAGGGCATGAAGACGTCCCCCTTCCTGGGGTACGCCTCCACCGAGACGCACGAGGGCCTCTCCTGGTCCCTGGAGGGCTACCTCAACGACTACGGCCTCGCGAAGATGGGCGAGAAGCTCTACGCGAAGACGAAGAAGGCGCGCTACAAGGAGGAGTCGGAGTACTTCCTGAACCGCGCCCGCAACTACGTCAAGCTCTTCGACGGCAAGGCCGGCTTCTTCCAGGGCCGCGATCCGAAGGGCGACTGGCGGGTCCCGTCCGAGCAGTACGACCCGCGCGTGTGGGGGTACGACTACACCGAGACCAACGGCTGGGGCTACGCCTTCACCGCGCCCCAGGACTCCCGCGGCCTCGCCAACCTCTACGGCGGCCGGTCCGGTCTCGGTGACAAGCTCGACCGGTACTTCTCCACGCCGGAGACGGCCGCCCCCGAGTTCGCGGGTTCGTACGGCGGCGTCATCCACGAGATGACGGAGGCGCGCGACGTGCGGATGGGCATGTACGGGCACAGCAACCAGGTGGCCCACCACGCGACGTACATGTACAACGCCGCCTCGCAGCCGTGGAAGACGCAGGAGAAGGTCCGCGAGGTCCTCTCCCGCCTCTACACGGGCAGCGAGATCGGCCAGGGGTACCACGGCGACGAGGACAACGGCGAGCAGTCGGCCTGGTACCTCTTCTCCGCGCTCGGCTTCTACCCGCTGGTCATGGGCAGCGGCGAGTACACGATCGGCTCGCCGCTCTTCACCAAGGCGACCGTCCACCTGGAGAACGGCCGCGACCTGGTGGTCAGGGCCCCGAAGAACAGCGCGAAGAACATCTACGTCCAGGGCCTGAAGGTCAACGGCAAGCCCTGGAAGTCCACCGCGCTCCCCCACAGCGTGCTCGCGCGCGGCGGCACGCTGGAGTTCGACATGGGCCCCGAGCCGTCCTCGTGGGGTACGGGCAGGAACGCCGCGCCCGTCTCCATCACCCAGGACGACAAGGTGCCGGCGCCGCGCGGGGACGCGATCACGGGCTCCGGTCCGCTGTCCGACAACTCGTCGGCCACGGACGCGCAGTTCGAGAGCCTCGACCTGCCGGTGAAGCCGGACACCCGCGCCCTCCAGTACACCCTCACCTCCTCGGACCGTGCCAAGGCCCCTCGGGGCTGGGTGCTCCAGGGCTCGCGGGACGGTGAGAAGTGGAGGGACCTCGACAGGCGTACGGGAGAGTCCTTCGCCTGGGACCACCAGACCCGCGTCTTCACCGTCGCCCGCCCGCACGGGTACGAGAAGTACCGGCTGGTACCGGACGGACCGGCGACCCTCGCCGAGGTGGAACTCCTGGGGTGACCCGGGGCGGGGGGAGGACCGGTCCGGCGGCCGGTCCTCCCCCTGCCACACGCCCGCCGAGCGCTGTAATCGTTCGTGTGCGCAGTGTCACTGCGGACGGCTACGCTCGGTGTGCGCGGAAGGAGCGTTGCCCAAGCCTCAGCCCAAGGACCTTGATCCGTACACCGACCCGAGGTCGTTCTACGGCTCGGAACTGCGCCGCCTGCGCGAAGCCGGTGGCCACTCCCAGGATCAGCTCGGGGAGCTGGTCTTCTGCTCCGGCGCGTACATCGGCCAGTTGGAGGGCGCGACGCGGCGGCCTCAGCTCGATCTGTCGAAGATGCTCGACGGCGTGCTGGGCAGTGGTGAGCACCTTCAGCGCCTGTGCCTCCTCGCACGCGAGTCCAAGGTCGCGAAGTACTTCGCCGACGCGGCGGACTTGCAGCAGCGGGCGACGGCGATCAGCGAGTACGGGTCGATGCTGGTTCCGGGGCTGTTGCAGACGGAGGGCTACGCGCGGGCACTGACCCGTGGCGCCCACCCGTTCGCCGCGCAGTCCGTGATCGAGGGGCATGTCAGCACCAGGATGGAACGGGCGGAGCTGCTCGACTCGCCCGCGGCGCCGGTGTTCTGGGTGATCACCCACGAGGCCATGCTCCGCGTGCCGGTCGGCGGTCCCGCCGTCATGCACGGTCAGCTCACGCATCTCCTCAAGGCGGCGCACGCGCGGCCCCATGTCGTGCTCCAGGTCATGCCCTTCAGCGCCGGGCCGCATCCCTTCCTGGAGAGCAGCGTGTGCCTGATGGACTTCACCGACGAGCCGCCCGTCGTGTACACCGAAGGCGCCTATACCGGCCAACTCGTCGAGGAACCGGCCCTGGTCGCCCAGTTTCGATCGGCCTACGATCTGGCCAGGGCCGCCGCGCTGTCGCCGGAGGCGTCCCTGGCCCTGATCGAGTCGGCGGCGAAGGACTACACCACACATGAACACCACACCTGACCTGAGCACAGCCGCGTGGCGCAAGTCCTCGTACAGCAATGGCGACGGGGGCAACTGCGTCGAGGTTGCCGACGGCTGCCCCGGCGGCGTCATACCCGTCCGCGACAGCAAGACCGCACCCGGGGGCCCCGCGCTCGTGTTCCGGGCCGCGGGCTGGGCGCCCTTCGTCACCGCCGTCAGGAACGGCGCGCTCTGACCGCACGGAGATCGCAGAAGGGCCGCACCCCGTCGCCGGGATGCGGCCCTTCTGCGTCATGCGATGGCGACTAGCTGCGGATCAGGGACCGCAGCACGTACTGGAGGATGCCGCCGTTGCGGTAGTAGTCCGCCTCGCCCGGGGTGTCGATGCGCAGCTTCGCGTCGAACTCCACGTCGCCCGCCTTGACGTGCAGGGTCTCCGGGATGCCGCCGTCGTTGAGGCCGGTGACGCCGGTGATCTCGAAGGTCTCCTCGCCGGTCAGACCCAGCGAGGCCGCCGAGGCGCCCTCCGGGTACTGGAGCGGAAGGACGCCCATGCCGATCAGGTTCGAGCGGTGGATGCGCTCGTACGACTCGGCGATGACGGCCTTGACGCCGAGCAGCGCGGTGCCCTTGGCCGCCCAGTCGCGGGACGAGCCCGAGCCGTACTCCTTGCCCGCCAGGATGACCAGCGGGACGCCGGCGGCCTGGTAGTTCTGCGAGGCGTCGTAGATGTACGACACCGGACCGCCGTCCTGGGTGAAGTCGCGGGTGAAGCCGCCTTCCGTACCCGGCGCGATCTGGTTGCGCAGGCGGATGTTGGCGAACGTGCCGCGGATCATGACCTCGTGGTTGCCGCGGCGCGAGCCGTAGCTGTTGAAGTCGCGGCGCTCGACGCCGTGCTCCGTGAGGTACTTGCCGGCCGGGGTGTCGGCCTTGATGGCGCCGGCCGGGGAGATGTGGTCGGTGGTGACCGAGTCGCCCAGCTTGGCGAGCACGCGCGCACCGGCGATGTCCTCGACCGGGGTCGTCTCCATCGTCATGCCCTCGAAGTACGGGGGCTTGCGGACGTACGTCGACTCGCTGTCCCACTCGAAGGTGTTGCCGGTCGGGATCTCCAGCGCCTGCCACTGGGCGTCACCCGCGAAGACGTCCTGGTAGGACTTGTTGAACATGTCCTCGCCGATGGCGTTCGCCACGACGTCGTTGACCTCGGCCTCGGTGGGCCAGATGTCCTGGAGGTAGACCGGCTTGCCCTCGGTGTCGGTGCCGAGCGCGTCCTTGGTGATGTCCACCCGCATGGAGCCCGCGAGGGCGTACGCGACGACCAGCGGCGGGGAGGCCAGGTAGTTCATCTTGACGTCGGGGTTGATGCGGCCCTCGAAGTTGCGGTTGCCCGAGAGGACCGACGTGACCGCGAGGTCGTTGTCGTTGACGGCCTTGGAGACCTCCTCGGGCAGCGGGCCCGAGTTGCCGATGCAGGTGGTGCAGCCGTAGCCGACGAGGTTGAAGCCGACCTTGTCGAGGTAGGGGGTCAGGCCCGCCTTGTCGAAGTAGTCGGTGACGACCTTCGAGCCCGGGGCGAGCGTGGTCTTGACCCACGGCTTGCGGGTCAGGCCCTTCTCGACCGCCTTCTTGGCCACCAGCGCGGCGGCGACCATGACGTACGGGTTCGAGGTGTTGGTGCAGGAGGTGATCGCGGCGACCGTGACGGCGCCGTGGTCGATCTCGTACGTCGAACCGTCGGGGGCGGTCACGGTGACCGGGTTGGACGGGACGGCGTCGCCCGTGGCGTCGTCGTGCTGCGGAGCGCCGGCGCCGTTGTCGTCGTGGCCGTACGCCGGGGCGTCGCTGGCCGGGAACGACTCGGAGCTCGCCTCGTCGACCGGGGACGCGACACCGTGCGGCTTCTCCTGCTGCGGCACGCCCGCCTTGCGGTCGTCGCCGCCGGTCACGCCCGCCTCGACGTAGTTGAGTACGTCGATCTTGAACTGCTCGGCGGCGTTGGCGAGGACGATACGGTCCTGCGGACGCTTCGGGCCGGCGATCGAGGGGACGACCGTCGAGAGGTCGAGCTCCAGCTTCTCGGAGAAGTCGGGCTCGGCGGCCGGGTCGAGCCAGAGGCCCTGCTCCTTGGCGTACGCCTCGACGAGCGCGACCTGCTGGGCGTCGCGGCCGGTCAGGCGCAGGTACTTCAGCGTCTCGTCGTCGATCGGGAAGATCGCGGCGGTGGAGCCGAACTCCGGCGACATGTTGCCGATGGTGGCGCGGTTCGCCAGCGAGGTGGCGGCGACGCCCTCGCCGTAGAACTCGACGAACTTGCCGACGACGCCGTGCTTGCGCAGCATCTCGGTGATGGTCAGCACGAGGTCGGTGGCGGTGGTGCCGGCCGGCAGCTCGCCGGTCAACTTGAAGCCGACGACGCGCGGGATGAGCATGGAGACCGGCTGGCCGAGCATCGCGGCCTCGGCCTCGATGCCGCCGACGCCCCAGCCCAGCACGCCGAGGCCGTTGACCATGGTGGTGTGCGAGTCGGTGCCGACGAGGGTGTCGGGGTACGCCTGGCCACCCCGGACCATGACCGTGCGGGCCAGGTGCTCGATGTTGACCTGGTGGACGATGCCGGTGCCCGGGGGGACGACCTTGAACTCGTCGAAGGCGGTCTGGCCCCAGCGCAGGAACTGGTAGCGCTCCTTGTTGCGGCCGTACTCCAGCTCGACGTTCTGCTGGAAGGCGCCGGCGGTGCCGAACTTGTCGGCGATGACGGAGTGGTCGATGACCAGCTCGGCCGGGGCCAGCGGGTTGATCTTCGCCGGGTCGCCGCCGAGCTCCTTGACGGCCTCGCGCATGGTGGCGAGGTCGACGACACAGGGCACGCCGGTGAAGTCCTGCATGATCACGCGGGCGGGCGTGAACTGGATCTCCTGGCTGGGCTGGGCCTGCGAGTCCCAGCCGCCGATCGCCCGGATGTGGTCGGCGGTGATGTTCGCGCCGTCCTCGGTGCGGAGCAGGTTCTCCAGCAGCACCTTCAGGCTGTAAGGGAGGCGCGCGGAGCCCTCGACCTTGTCCAGCTTGAAGATCTCGTACGACTCGTCGCCCACGCGCAGCGTGCTGCGGGCGTCGAAGCTGTTCGCCGACACGACAGTCTCCTTCTTCAATGTGCGCGTTTCTACCGCATCCTGCCGCCACGACCCCCTGGCCATCCGCTAAGGTAAGACTTAGTTAGGTCACCCTTACCGGTCGGCGGCTGCGGTACGCCTTCGGCAGATATCTCGATGTCGAGATAACTCTAGTACATGGCCGTGGTCCGGTCATGTCCGGAGGGCGCTGTCCGCTGTCATCCAATCGAGGCGTTTGACAGCGAACCCAGTCGTTTCGGCTTCCTTGCCAGCGAACCTAGTCGCACGAGGGGACGTACTGGGGGTGCTGGGTGGCCGTACCGGTCGGGGTGGATCTTGCGGAGCCGTACGTCGAGCTGTCGTACGTGGACGCTGTACGCGAGCGTCGGCGGCGTCCGCTGCTGGACTGTGTGACGGCTCGGTTCGAGGATGTGGCTGCGGTACGGCCGTTTAGCTGGTCGCGTGGTGAGCGTCACTTCCCGGGCTGGTACTGGGCGGCGACGACCGGGCGGCACGTCGGTTTCGAGTCGTGGCTGGAGCGGGACCGGCTGTTGCTGATGGATTTCGATCCCGAGGTGGTGGGGATCGCCTCGCAGCCGTTCTGGCTGCACTGGCATGACGGCGAGCGTGAGCGCCGGCACGCGCCGGACTACTTCGTGCGTCGCACGGATGGCTCGGCGGTGGTCGTCGACGTCCGTGCCGATGAGCGGATCGAGCCAAGAGACGCGGAAGCGTTCGAAGTGACGCGCCTGGCCTGCCGTCAGGCCGGGTGGGGCTTCGCGCGGGTCGGGGTTCCGGAGGAAGCGCTGCTGGCGAACGTGCGGTGGCTGTCGCGCTACCGGCATCCCCGGTGCCGGCGTGGGCCGGTCGTGGACCGGCTCCGGGAGGTCTTCGCGGAACCGGCCTCGTTGTTGGCGGGCGCGGATGCGGCCGGTGATCGGCTTGAGACTCTCCCCGTCCTGTTCCATCTCCTCTGGCTGCGCGAGTTGGTCGCCGACGGGCTGGCGTTCACGCTGCTGGGGCCGTCGACCATCGTGCGCCTGGTGGACGGGAGCGTGCGGTGACGGAGGCCGGGGAAGAACGGCGAGTGCCTCCGTCGGCCAGGATCGCGGAGTTCCCGCAGACCGCTGCGAAACAGGCCCGCTGGTGGGAAAGGCACATTCTGGAGGTGCTGGAGGGCTTGCCGCCGGACGCTCCTGCGGGGACGGTGCCGCGCCCGGAGTTCGCCCCGGAACACAACTCGCTGGCTCAGCGGGAGCGGGCCAAGGCTGCCGAGCTGACGGCGGCCGGGCACCCGATGACGGCCAGCGGCGTCAAGCAGCGGCGCCAGCGCTATCAGCGGGACGGGCTGGTCGGTCTGGCCGACGGCCGGGCGGCCAAGCAGATGCCGTCCTTCGGCCGGGTGGCTCCGGCTGTGGTCGAGGCGATGCAGCAGGCGATCGGCGAGACGGCCGAGGCGTCGTCGAAGACGATCGGCTTCGTGGTCTGGCGGGCGACGCAGATCCTGGCCTCCCGTGAGGACGCGCAGGACATCGAGGTTCCCTCACAGCGCACGCTCTACCGGCTGTTCGACAAGCTGGCCGCCGGCACTCACGCGACGGGCTCGGCGACCACACGCCGTTCGGTGAACGCGCGTCCGGCCAGACCGTTCGGGGAGGTGCCGGCCTGCGCGCCGGGCGAGTGGATGCAGATCGACTCCACGCCGCTGGACGTCCTGGTCCGACTGGACGACGGCATTGCCGGCAAGGTCGAGCTGACCGCCATGATCGACCTGGCGACCAGGTCACTGGCCGCCGCGGTCCTGCGGCCGACGACGAAGGCGGCCGACGCCTCCGCCCTCCTGGCCCGGAGCATCACCCCTGAGATGATGCGTCCTGGCTGGCCGGAAGCTCTTCGGATGTCGAGATCGGTGCTGCCGCACCGGCGGCTGACGGCCTTGGACGAGCGGCTGGAGCACGCGGCTGGAAGGCCCGTGATCGTGCCGGACACGATCGTCTGCGACCACGGCAAGGTCTTCATCTCGAACAACTTCCGCGCGTCCTGCCGCTACTTGGGCATCAGCCTCCAGCCGACGCACAAGGCGTCTCCCTTCGAGAAAGGCGCGATCGAGAAAACGCTGGGTTCGGTGGCAACGCTGTTCGCGCAGTTCGTCGCGGGTTACACCGGTCGGTCGGTGGACCGCCGGGGCCGGGGCCTGGAGAACGGACCGCTGTGGTCCCTGCCCGAACTCCAGGGCCTGCTCGACGAGTGGATCGTCATCTGGCAGAACCGCCCGCACGACGCGCTGCGGGATCCGGACTCGCCGAAGCGTGCGTTCACGCCGAACGAGAAGTACGCGATGCTGCTGGAGTCGTGCGGCTACGTTCCGGCCCCGTTCAGCGGCGAGGACTACGTCGAGTTGCTGCCCGAACGCTGGCAGGCGATCAACTCCTACGGCATCCGGATCAACCACCGCACCTACGACGACGGCGAGCTGACCCCGTTGCGCTGCCAGCACTCCGGGGTGGTGGAGAAGAAGGGGTTGTGGGAGATCCACTACGACCCCTACGACGTCTCCCGTGTCTGGGTACGCGACCGCCGCAGCGAGCCGGCCCGGTGGATCACGGTGTTCTGGAAGCATCTGCACCGCGTCGGTGTCCCGTTCGGCGAGATGGCCTGGGACCACGCCCGCGAACAGGTCCCGGGCGGGACCGAGGAACAGATCGCCGCTGCCGCCGCTGCCCTGCTGCGGCGGACACACGACGGACCAGCACACCGGAAGGACCATGCGACGAAGCGGTCCCGGCGCGTCGCCGCGCAGACACGGGCCACTGCCTCCGACCGGCCGGTCCCCGATCCGCCCACCGCCGACGCAGTTCAGGACGATCAGGCGGACATCGAGTCGGCGAAGGTCATCCCGCTGGGCCTGTTTGATCCGCTCGCCAACCCCTGGAGGCGTCCGTGACCATCTCCGAACCCGCAGTTCGGCCGACTTCTCTGCGGGAGGCCGATGCCGAGACCAACCGGCAACTGACGACCCTGGAGGGATGGCGGAAGTTCACTGCGGGCCCGCCCCAGCCCCCGGTCCTGCTGCCCCTCGCTGAGCTGGGCAAACTGTCTCCGGTCGAGCGGGCGCTCTATGACGAGGACCGGCTCGATCATCACGCCCGGATGCTCGTGGTCGCCACCTCGTTCGTCGAGAAGACGGTGGTCTGCGGCCGACGGCTGGTCCTGCTCAACCGGCACGCGATCAGCGCTCGTCGCGGCCTGATGGTCTCGGGGCTGCCCGGCACGGGCAAGACCAGCGCCCTCACCCAGCTCGGGCTCGCCCACGAACTCCTCGACCGGGCCCGCCACCCGAACGTCGCCGACCGCATCCCAGTGCTCTACATCACCGTCCCGCCCGCGGCGACCGCACGCATGATCGCGGCCGAGTTCGCACGCTTTCTGGGTCTGCCAGTCCGGGCCAGATCAAACATGACCGACATCATCGAAGCGGTGGTCGGCGTCTGCACGGACACCCGCACCGGCCTGGTTCTGGTCGACGAAATCCACAACGTCTCGCAGGTCACACGGGCCGGTGCCGAGGTCTCCGACACCCTGAAGTACTTCTCCGAACGCCTCCCCGCGACGTTCGTCTACGCGGGCATCAACCTCGAAACCAGCGAACTGCTGGCAGGCGCCCGGGGCGCCCAGATCGCGAGCCGCTTCACCCTCGTCCCCACCCGCCCGTTCCCCTACGGTGACGAGTGGAAGGGCCTGGTCGCGACCCTGGAGCAGACTCTTCTCCTGCACGACCATCCACCGGGCAGCCTGGTCAAGCTGGACCGCTACCTCCACAAACGAACTGACGGCATGATCGGCGCGCTGTCCCACGCGATCCGAGGCGCCGCGATCGACGCGATCCTCAACGGCACAGAACGCGTGACGAAGAACGGCCTTGACGCAGTCCCCCCGGACCACACTGCGGAAACCCCGAAGAAGAACCAGCTGAAGTGACTCGCCCAGCGCCTGAGCTGCCCCACCGGCTGGCTCCACTGCCGGTTCGACTACGCCCCTGCGCCGGCGAGATCACCGACTCCTACGTCCGCCGCCTCGCCCGCGCGAACCATCTCAAGCCGAGCTACCTGCACTGTTTCCTCAACGGACCGCCCTTCTGGTTCGGCAAGCCCCAACTCGCCCGTCTGGCCGCTGTCTCCGGACGCTCCGAGGAGTCCCTGGACCGGGCACTCGCTGACGCCAGCTCCCCGCGCGGCCGCATGAAACCCAACCCACGCACATCTCGAACAGAGCTGTTCCCCGGCCAGCCTCATCTCCCCCTGCTCATCTACATCGACGCCCGCAGAGGTCACACCATTCAGGACCTGGCCCTACGGCACCAAGTCCCTCGACGTCTCGTCCGCCTCGCCCTGGACACCATGCAACCTCCTCCCCGAGGAGTCGACCGGAGCTATGGAGGCTTCGACAACGACCTCATCAAGGACATCCAGGCCATGGCAGATGAGGGCCTCGGGCCGAAAGAGATATGGCTGAGGCTCATGGACGACCACGAAGCCTCCGTGTCCTACAGGATGCTCCGCCACTACGTTCGCCAGTACTGCCCTCCACGGCACAATGCCGCAAAAGGAAGCCCCCGCTCTCCACAGGGTCGCTTTCAGTAATTTCCTGAATCGAGCCGAGATGTCCCGCCTCGGCCGATCTGTTCATGTTGGTGCTGTGTCGGTGGGGGCGACAAGCGATCGTCCCTGCCACGGCCTACGACCGGGGCGACATCACTTCGTCGCCTCCAGAATGCGGTCGAGTGTCCGGCGCCCCGTTCTGCTCATCATCGGATTGCTTTCGACGTAGTACCAGACGAGCCCCATCGCCTGTTCGAAGGCCCATGCCTTGCCGCGCTCCCACTCCAGATCGTCGCAGGCCAGTGTCCGCCGGAGCACTTCCCGTGGGCCCGGCTGCAACAGGTGCCAGGCGCTGACCAGATCCAGCGCGGGGTCGGCCGGGCCGAATCCGCCGGTGTCGAGGACGCCGCCGAGCCGGTCTCCCGCGACGAGTACATTGCCGGGAATCAGGTCGCCGTGGCTCATCACGTCGGCACTCGTGCGCGGCAACTCTCGGTAGTGTCTCCACAGTCGGCGCAGCCGGGGCACGTCGAGCAGCCCCTGGCTCGCCTCGAAGCACTTCTCCATCCAGGCGTCGTGGTGAGCGAGAACGCCGCCGCGATTGTCGCCGCTGAAAAGCCGACCCCGCGTCTCGGCTTCCCGCAAGGCCGCGATGAAGGCCGCAAGGTCCTCGGCGAAAGCGTCCGACCCACTCGGGTCGGCATCGAAGGCGACCGTTCCCGGCAGCCACGTCTGGACCGACCACGGCATGGGATAACCCGCTCCAGGCTTTCCCAGGGCGACGGGTTCCGGAACGGGAAACCGAGACACCTGCGCCAGCTCCGCGCTCGCCTGGGCTTCCCGTTCCAGAACCGCCAGCGCCTCCGCGGCATCGGTCAGACGCAGCGGGAAACGCGCGGAGAGGTCGTCCCCGATGCGGAAGATGGCGTGGACCGTCCCGGTCGACGACAGGAGTCGGATCGCCTTGCCGCTCCACTGAGGGAACTGTTCTTGGATCAAGGTCGCAACGATGTCGGTGGTCACGTCCACTTGGTCATCGTGCATGGTCAATCTCGCAGGCCCTTCCACTAGTCCAGTTCGAAACGACGGAAGCAGTCCAGATCAACTGAGACGACAGCCAGTATTCAGACGCCAGGTTCCAGATCAACTGAGATTTTTTCGGCCACCCAGGTGTCTCAACCGTTCCGGTCGCCCCAGATCACAGCTGCGGCTTCGGCTTCGGCTTCGGACCAGATCACCTGAGGCGGGACACGAGAGGCACCGACCGAGAGCGATCGTTTGCCATCGAACCTAGTCGCTCAAGGTCAGGGCATCGCAACCGACTAACTTCGCTGTCAAAGGACAGGCGCGCGGACGCGCGTGCGGGCTGCGTGTCGCGGCCGGAGCGGGGGCGCCCGGCGGTCCGTGCTGCCGTCGGTGAGCGAATGAGGATGCGGCTGTCCCCCCGCCCCTGCCGGGAGGCGGAGAGCAGACCGGGCCGCCAGAAGGCCGGTGGGCCCTGCCCTAGAAGGCCGGTGGACCCTGTTCGACGCGGCGCAGCACCGGCGCGAGCCGGTCGATCTCGTCGCTGCTCTGGAGCTGCCGTTCGTCCCACCAGGTGGCGCCGGCGTCGATCAGCGGGCCGATCAGGTCGTGCGCCTTGGCCGCGTCGGCGGGGCTGACGCCGCCGAGGACGATCTCGAAGGGGCCGGTGTGCCGTTCGTCGCGGTGCCGGCGGACATAGGAGACGAGGTCACGGACCTGGTCGGCCGGCGGAGCATGTCCGTGCCTGGCGGAGTCGAACAGCGGGACCGCGCCGTCCCAGCGGGCGGCTCGGCGCATCGGCGGGCGGTTCGGCCAGAATCCGGCGACCCAGACCGGCGGGCGGGGCCGTTGCACCGAGGCGGGCAGCAGGGTCACGTCCCGGACCCGGTAGTGCCGCCCGTGATGGTTCACCGGCTCCCCCGACCAGTAGCGCCGCAACAGGTCCAGGCCCTCGTCCAGGCGCTCGGCGAGCACGACGGGGTCGGTCGGCTCGCCGAAGCTGCCGAACTCGTCCTCGATCGGCCCGCCCAGGCCCGTACCGAAGATCACCCTTCCGCCGCTGAGGGCGTCCAGGGTGGCCACCTGGCGGGCGAGCTGCTCCGGGCGCCGCCGGGCGACCGGGGTGACCAGCGTGCCCAGCCTGATCCGGGAGGTCGCCAACGCCGCAGCGGTCAGCAGCATCCAGGGGTCCCCGAAGGCCCGGCCCCGGCGCAGGCTCTTGTCATGCACCACGTGATCCCAGACGAACAGCCCGTCCCAGCCCGCCTGTTCGGCCGCCGCGGCCACCGCCGCGACCGTCCTGGCATCGGCGAAGTCCCCGAAGTTCGGAATGTTGACCGAAAAGCGCATCCCCGCATACTGCTCCGCCGCGGCGGTCACGGCAATCAAAAAAACAGCGGCCCCACGGTGAACTTTCGGGAACCGCTCGGCCTGGCGCCGTACGCCGGCCGGCGCCTCGAGAGCTGAAGGCCCGTCTGGACCCCGCCGGCCTCTTCCGCTTCAACCGCAGCACTTCCCCTGCCCCCGCCTCTCCGGCCCCCGCGCCCACACCCACCCCTCCGAATGCGGCATCTCATATCTGAGATAACCTGCCGCTATGGCAGACGACTACCTCGTACGCATCGGCAAGCTCATCCGTGACGCCCGTCAGCACCGGGGCTGGACACAGAGTCAGCTCGCCGAGGCGCTGGGCACCAGCCAGAGCGCCGTGAACCGCATCGAGCGCGGCAACCAGAACATCAGCCTTGAGATGATCGCGCGCATCGGTGAGGCTCTCGACAGTGAAATCGTCTCGTTGGGGTACGCGGGACCGATGCATCTACGTGTCGTCGGTGGACGACGTCTTTCCGGTTCGATCGACGTGAAGACGAGCAAGAACGCGTGCGTGGCGCTGCTTTGCGCCTCGCTGCTCAACAAGGGCCGCACCGTGCTGAGGCGCGTCGCGCGCATCGAGGAGGTGTACCGCCTGCTGGAGGTGCTCAACTCGATCGGTGTGCGCGCCCGTTGGGTCAACGACGGGAAGGACCTGGAGATCGTCCCGCCCGCCGAGCTGGACATGGGCTCCATGGACGCCGAGGCGGCGCGCCGGACGCGGAGCATCATCATGTTCCTCGGCCCACTGCTGCACCGCATGGACCACTTCAAACTCCCGTACGCGGGCGGCTGCGACCTCGGCACCCGCACCATCGAGCCGCACATGATCGCGCTGCGCCGCTTCGGCCTGGACATCACCGCGACCGAGGGCATCTACCACGCGGTGGTGGAGCCTTCGGCCGGGCCCGACCGCCCGATCGTGCTGACCGAACGCGGCGACACGGTGACCGAGAACGCGCTGCTCGCGGCGGCCCGCCACGACGGCGTGAGCGTCATCCGCAACGCCTCGTCCAACTACATGGTCCAGGACCTGTGCTTCTTCCTGGAGGCGCTGGACGTACGGGTCGACGGGATCGGCACGACCACGCTGACCGTGCACGGCGTACCGAACATCGACGTGGACGTCGACTACTCGCCCTCCGAGGACCCGGTCGAGGCGATGAGCCTGCTCGCGGCCGCCGTGGTGACGGGTTCCGAACTGACGATCCGCCGGGTCCCGATCGAGTTCCTGGAGATCGAGCTCGCGGTGCTGGAGGAGATGGGCCTCGACCACGACCGGACGGGCGAGTACGAGGCCGACAACGGGCGTACGCGGCTGGTGGACCTGACCGTACGGCCCTCCAAGCTGGAGGCGCCGATCGACAAGATCCACCCGATGCCGTTCCCCGGGCTGAACATCGACAACGTGCCGTTCTTCGCGGCGATCGCGGCGGTCGCCCAGGGCCAGACCCTGATCCACGACTGGGTGTACGACAACCGCGCGATCTACCTGACGGACCTCAACCGCCTCGGCGGCCGTCTCCAGCTCCTGGACCCGCACCGCGTCCTGGTCGAGGGCCCGACCCGGTGGCGCGCCGCCGAGATGATGTGCCCGCCGGCGCTGCGGCCCGCCGTGGTCGTCCTGCTGGCGATGATGGCGGCCGAAGGCACGTCCGTGCTGCGCAATGTGTACGTCATCAACCGCGGGTACGAGGACCTCGCCGAGCGCCTGAACTCGATCGGCGCGCAGATCGAGATCTTCCGCGACATCTGACGCGGGAGCGAGGGGGCGCCCTCGGCCTCTCCGGGCGGGCAGGACTGCCGTGCGGAGAGGCCGTCGCGGTGTGCCCGTGGGGGCCGGCCCTCACGGGCTCCGGCCGTTCCGGGTGTGCCGCGGCCCCGGGGCGCGGCCGCGGCCCGGGGGTCGTGCACCGCGGGCGGTCCGGGGATCGTACGCCGGTCAGCCCTGCGGTTCCTGCGGCTTGGCCTCGGCCTCGCGCACGGCCCGCTCTTTGAACTCGACCCGTGCCTCCGTGCGGTGGCCGCGGGCGATGTAGTCGCGTACGACCGCCTCGACGGCGTCCTGGGGCGAGCCGACGCCGGCCAGAACCATCACTTCCACCACCAGTTCCGCGTCGAGACTGATGTTGACCTTGGCCACAGCGCCCCCCTTTGCCGGATCTTCCGTCGGGCCGGAACTCTAGCCGCTCAGGACCGGCACGTACCCGCGCCGTCGAGAAGCCGCCGGCCCCCACGGCGCCGGGCCATGGCCGAGCGGGTCGTGAGGGACGCGGACCACCCGGTACAGTCACCACGCTGCGCGGACCCGCGCCGGACCGGGCCCGCAGTTCCCGCCCCTCGTCTGCGCCGGCCAGGTGACACCATGACCAGCACACAGGACCCGCCGGAAACGACTCCCGGCACCGCCCTCCCGCAGGCCACCCCCTCCTTCGAGGACCGCGCCGCGCGGATACGGCGACGTCTGGAGCGACTGATCGGCATCGCCGCGACCGAGGGCAACAGGCTGGTCCCGCTCCGTAACGGGGACGAGATCTTCGCGGCGATGCTGGCCGGGATCCGCTCCGCGGAGCACACCGTGGACATGATGACGTTCGTGTACTGGAAGGGCGACATAGCCCGCGAATTCGCCCAGGCACTGGCCGAGCGCGCCCGTGAGGGGATACGGGTGCGGCTGCTGCTGGACGGCTTCGGCAGCCGGCTGATCGAGAAGGACCAGCTGGAGGAGATGGAGCGGGCCGGGGTCCAGGTCGCGTGGTTCCGCAGACCTCTTTACCTCTCACCGTTCAAGCAGAACCACCGCTGCCACCGCAAGGTCCTCGTCGTCGACGAGCACACGGCCTTCACCGGCGGTGTGGGCATCGCCCAGGAATGGTGCGGCGACGCCCGCAACGAGAACGAGTGGCGCGACACCCACGTGCAGGTCCGGGGCCCGGCGGTGGACGGCATCGCCGCGGCCTTCGCCCAGAACTGGGCCGAATGTCACGACAACCTCTTCGACGACCGCGACCGGTTCGTCGAGCACCGCCCACAGGGCGACGCGGTCGTTCAGGTGGTACGCGGATCGGCCAGTTTCGGCTGGCAGGACATGCAGACCCTGATCCGGGTCGGGCTGGAGTCCGCCGAGGAACGGTTCCGTCTGACCACCGCCTACTTCTCCCCCGACGCGTACTTCATCGAGCTGCTCTGCGCCACCGCGCGGCGCGGGGTCGAGGTGGAGATCCTGCTGCCGGGCCCGTACACCGACAAGCGCGTCTGCCAGCTGGCCGGCCAGCACTACTACGAGGACCTCACCGCCTGCGGCGTGAAGATCTTCCAGTACCAGCCGACGATGATGCACACCAAGGCCATCACCGTCGATCACGTGCTCTCCCTGATCGGGTCCACCAACTTCAACCGGCGCTCTCTCGACCACGACGAAGAGGTCATGCTCGCCGTCCTGGACGAGGAGTTCACCGCCACCCTGGACCGCCACTTCGACGAGGACCTCGCTGTGAGCGAGCGCATCAGCGCGGCCCGGTGGAAGAAGCGTTCACTGGCTCAGCGCGCGCGGGAAGCGGCCGTCATCCCGATCCGCCGGTACCTGTGACCTCGCTCACTCTTCCCGCTCGTACGGAACGGCCCTGAGCGCGGTCTCCGGGCGCAGCGTCGCGCTCACCGGTGCCCCCCTCGTGTTCGTACGGACTGGGGGCCGCCGCCGGGCCTGGTCCGCGTACGCGGGTACGGGTGGCGAGGCCGGCGCCGTCGGCCCTTCTGCCCCCGGCTCTGCTCCTGGTCCTGCCCGGCCGCCCATGCCGGGGTCCCCGCGGCCGGCGCCCGGGTCACCGGTCCTCGACCGCGGCGAGCGCCAGAGCGGTCGTCTGCTCGGGCGTGCCGTCGATGGGAACGGCCGCGCCGGACTCGTCGGCCCCCAGCGGCTCCAGGGCGTCGATCTGGGACTGCAGGAGGCTCGCCGGCATGAAGTGGCCCTTGCGCTCCGCGAGCCGGCCGGCGATGAGCTCCGCCGAACCGTCGAGGTGCAGGAAGAAGACTTCGGGCGACACGGCGGCGAGCCGGTCGCGATAACGCCGCCTGAGGGCTGAGCAGGTGACCACGCCTCCCCGTCCGGCGTGCTCGGCGAGCCATGCGGCGATCGCGTCGAGCCACGGGCGGCGGTCCTCGTCGTCCAAGGGGGTGCCGGCCCGCATCTTGGCCACGTTCCGCGGCGAGTGGAAGTCGTCGGCTTCGGCACAGGGCACGGCGAGACGCTGGGCGATCGCCCGGCCGACCGTCGTCTTTCCCGACCCCGAGACACCCATGACGACGATCAGGGGAGCAGCGTTGTGAGACATCGGTTCAGGCTAGTACAGCTCCGACGGCTCTTCCGGAGCGTTGCCGCACCCGGTGACCGCACCCACCGCACCCGCCGGGCCCGGCGGGATCGGAGCATGGGTCCGCGCGGGACGGGACTACCCTGAGAACAGGGGTCCTTCGCCGCTGGAGGCGTCGATGCGCGACCACAGTCCCGAGCCGGGCGAGCTGCGCCACGAGGACGGCGCGGGCCCTCCCCCGCCCCAGGAACGGCACAGCGCCGGGGAGACGGTGGCCGCACGCCGTGCGTACAGGCTGAGGCACCTGCTCGCGAAGATCCACACGCCGCTGTTCCTGGTTCTCGCCGTGCTGTTCGGGGTGTGGGCCTCGCGCTCGCACGGGGGCAGTGCTCCGAATCCGTGGGCGCTGGGCGCCGTCGCGATACTCTTCGCCGTCCTGGCCCTGCTGGCGCTCGCGGACAGCGCCATGCTGCGGGAGCACCGTCGCCGCCAGAGGACGCGCCGCTGACCGCGCGGCGGGTGGGCCGGGGCGGGTCGTGGCCGTGCAGCGGCGCTCGCCCGGGCCCCCGCGCCCGCGCTCCGGGTCATTCGGCCCCCGGGTCGAGGGCCACGACGACCTTGATGTCGTCGGGCCGTGCCGTGAAGGCCTCGTCCGCACGGTCCAGCGGAACCCTGCGGGTGATGAGCCTCTCCAGCCACGGAAGGTCCGCCCCGGCCAGCGCGTCCGCGGCCTGCCGGTAGTGGCGCAGGTTGGCGTTGACCGAGCCCACCACCACGTCGTTCTCCAGCACGATCTCCCGGTTGATGGTGCCGCCCTCCACGCTCAGGCTGCGGCCGGTGGGCGACACGCCGGTCAGGCAGACGATGCCGTAGGGCGCGGTGCCGGACATCGATTCGAACACCACCTCGGCCGCTCCGGTGGCCTCGATGATGACGTCCGGGCGGAGGGCGGAGATCACCTTCCCGGCGCTCTCCGCGTGGTACGTCGCGCCCAGGGCTTCCACCAGCGCCGGCTTGGGCCCTCCGGTGACGCGGTCCAGCACGTGTACGTCCAGGCCGCGCCGCACGCCCAGCAGAGCGGCCAGTGCCCCGATCGGGCCGGCCCCCGTCACCAGCACGCGCTGCGGCTCGAACCAGGACCTGCCGCCGACCCGCTCCACCTGCTCCCACGCCTTGGCCACCACGGTCGTCGGCTCCAGCAGCGTCCCCACCCGTTCGAGGCGCGCGTCGAGCTTGACCGCGTACTCCGCCTCCACGCACCACATCTGCGAGCCGTAGCCGTCGATCTGCTTGATGCCCCGCTCGGTGTACCGGCCGTTGCGGCACATGTCGAACTCACCGCGCGCGCAGGCGCCGCACGGCTCCGGATCGGGCCGGCGGACCACCCCGACGACCAGGTCGCCGGCCGAGAACCCGCTGCCCGGCGGCGCCTGGCGGACCCGTCCGAGCGACTCGTGCCCCAGCACCAGCCAGTCACGGCCGGGGGGCGCCCAGCCGTAACCGCCCTCGGTGATCTCCTTGTCCGTCCCGCAGACCCCCACCGCGAGACCGTCCACCAGCAGCTGCCCCTCCTGGGGCACCGGCGCGGGCAGGTCGCGGACTTCCAGCGAATCCTTCGCGTGCGGGCGGACGGTCAGTGCGCGCATCGGCTTCCCTTTTCCGTCGGCAGGAGCAGAGGACCACCGGAAACGGGTATCCCGCGGCAGCCGTCGAAAACTCCGGACGCGCCGGAGACCGGAGAAGAGGGCCACCGTCGTAGGGCGCCGGCCCCCGCCCCGGAGGCCGACGCCACGGGCCGGGTCAGGAACCGGTCTCGTGGCCGCCCTGGAGGCGCTCCAGGTCGGACGGGCGCACCTGGACGGCGAACAGCGCGATGACCGCGGCCACCACGGTGAACACCGCGGCGACGACGAAGGCGGCGGAGACCCCCGAGGTGAGCACCTCGTCGCCCCACGGCGGCGGGAGCTGCCCGGTCCGCTCGAATTCCGCGCGTTCGGCGGGGTCCGCCCGGGCGAGGAACCGCGGTATCTGGCGTTCGGCCTCGTTGCCACTGGCCGTACCGAACACCGTGACGAGGATGGACAGGCCCAGGGAGCCGCCCACCTGCTGTGTGACGTTGAGCAGGCCCGAGGCCGCGCCCGACTCGTGCGCGGGCACACCGGAGACCGCCATCAGCGTCAGCGAGACGAAGTTCATGCCCATGCCGAGGCTGAAGACGAGCATCGGTCCGAGGACGCTGCCCAGGTACGTCGAGTGGACGTCCGTCAGGGTCAGCCAGGCCAGCCCCGCCGCGGCCAGGATCGAGCCGGTCACCATGAAGGGCTTCGGGCCGTACCTGGGCAGGAGCTGGGAGGCCAGGCCCGCGCCCACCGCGATGACCACGCTGACCGGCAGGAAGGCCACACCGGCCTGGAGCGGGCCGAAGTCCAGCACGTTCTGGACGAACAGCGTGAGGAAGAAGAACATGCTGAACATCGCGGCGGCGAGGGTGAGCATGATGCCGTACGTGCCCGCCCGGTTGCGGTCGGCGAACATCCGCAGCGGCGTGATCGGCTGCTTCGAGCGCCGCTCCACCAGGACGAAAATCGCGAGGAGCGCCACCGCGACGGCGAACGAGGCCAGCGTGAGGCCGTCGCTCCAGCCCTCCTGGGCGGCCCGGATGAAGCCGTAGACCAGACACACCATGCCGAGGGTGGAGGTCAGCGCCCCGATGACGTCGAAGTGGCCGGGGTTGGGCGGGGACTCCCTGATGACACGGGGCGTGGCGAGGGCGATGAGCAGCCCGATCGGCACGTTGACGAACAGCACCCAGCGCCAGTCGAGCCATTCGACGAGCATGCCGCCGGCCAGCAGGCCGATCGCGCCACCGCCCGCGGAGACCGCGGCGAAGACACCGAACGCCCGGTTGCGGGCCGGGCCTTCGGTGAAGGTGGTGGCGATCAGCGCCAGTGACGTCGGCGAGGCGATGGCACCGCCGACGCCCTGGAGGGCGCGGGCGGCGAGGAGTTGACCGGAGTTCTGGGCGAGACCGCCGAGCAGGGAGGCGAGTACGAACAGCAGGACGCCGAAGACGAAGACCTTTCGGCGTCCGAGGATGTCACCGGCGCGGCCGCCGAGGAGCAGCAGCCCGCCGAAGGTCAGCGTGTAGGCGTTGACCACCCACGAAAGGCTCGTGGTGGAGAATTCGAGATCGCTCTGGATGTGCGGCAGAGCGATGTTCACGATGGTGATGTCGAGCACCACCATCAACTGGCACGAGGCGATGACCAGCAGGGCGAGGCCGTTCTTGTCGCCCTGGCCCGGAGTGGACGCCGCTTGTGCCGACGGCGGTTTCGGCTGTGAGGTCGTCATGAGTGTGGCCCTCACGAGAGGGGGCGGTGGGCCGGCTTTGCCCACCGTTCGACCGTAAGCCCGGAGCCTGCGGGTCACCAGTCGATCAGCCCCCTGCCGTCAGGGACGCGCGAGGCGGCCGGTCAGCGCCTCGCGCGAGGCCGGCCACTCGTCGCACAGCATCGAGTAGACGACGGTGTCGCGCACGGTTCCGTCGGGCCTCGTCCGATGGCCGCGCAGTACGCCCTCGCGCCGCGCGCCGAGGCGCTCGATGGCCCGCTGCGAGCGCTCGTTGCGGTGGTCGGTGTGCCAGGTGACGCGCCGCGCGCCGAGGTCGTCGAAGGCCCGGCCCAGCAGGAGCAGTTTGGCCTCGGTGTTGATGCCGGTGCGCTGGAAGCGGCTGCCGAGCCAGGTCGAGCCGATCGCGATGCCGCGGTGGGCGGGCTCTATCTCGTAGTACGAGGTGGAGCCCGCCACTTCGCCGGTCGCGACGTCGATCTGCGCGAGCGCGACGCTGTCGCCCTGCTCCTGCTTGTCCAGCAGCCCTTCGACGATCCTCCGCATCCCCGCGGCGTCGGCGGGCTGCTTCTTGGACAGCCAGGTCCAGACGGCGGGGTCCTTGAGCGCCTCGAAGAGTCCCTCGGCGTGGCCGGCGGTCAGCGGCTCAAGACGTACGTAACGGCCCGTCAGGGTGGGGCGTTCGAACCAGGCACTGCTCATGGGTGTCCTCGTTTCCGTCCATGGACGCGGCCGCGCGCGGAGGATGGGCGCGGCCACTTGTGCGCACAGCCTCCCATCCCGGGCGGGGCGGGGTCCGCCCTGTTCCGGCGGCGGACGAGGAGGCCGAGGAGCTGAAGCCGTACGAGGAGCTGTCGCCGTCAGGGCAGTACCGCCACCCCGTCCAGTTCGACCAGGCACTGCTCGTCCCAGAGGCGGACCGCGCCGATCACCGCCATGGCGGGGTAGTCACGGCCGGCCAGCCGGCTCCAGATGCGGCCCAGTTCGCGGGCGTGGGCGCGGTAGTCGGCGACATCGGTGGCGTAGACGGTGACGCGGGCCAGGTCGGCGGGGGTGCCCCCGGCGGCGCGCAGGGCGGTGAGGAGGTTGCCGAGGGCCTTCTCGAACTGGGCGGGGAGCGGGCCGCCGACGGGCTTGCCGTCCGTGCCGAGGGCCGTCTGGCCCGCCAGGAAGACCAGCCGGGAGCCGGTGGTGGTGACGGCGTGCGAGAAGCCGGTGGGCGGGGAGAGTTCGGCCGGGTTGACGCGGCGCAGGTGGTGCGGGGGGCCCGAGGGGGCTGAGGAGCGCGGGGAGGGCGGGGTCATCGGTACAGCTCCTTCGCGATGATCGTGCGCTGGACCTCGGTCGCGCCTTCGTAGATACGGGGGGCGCGGACCTCGCGGTAGAGGTGTTCGAGGAGGTGGCCGCGCTGGAGGGCGCGGGCGCCGTGCAGCTGGACGGCCGCGTCGACGACGTACTGGGCGGTCTCGGTGGCGAACAGCTTGGCCATGGCGGCGCGTCGCGGGACGCCGGGTGCGCCCGCGTCGTAGGCCGAGGCGGCGGCGTACACGAGCAGGCGCGCGGCCTCCGTGCGGGTCGCCATCTCGGCGACCCGGTGGGCGACCGACTGGAGGTCCTTGAGGGGGCCGCCGAAGGCGGTACGGCTCGCGGTGTGCGCGAGAGCGGCGTCGAGGGCGGCCTGGGCCATGCCGACGGCGAAGGCGCCGACGCTGGGGCGGAAGAGGTTGAGGGTGTCCATGGCGACGCGGAAGCCGTGGTCCACCTCGCCGATCACGTCGGCGCGGGTGACGGGGACACCGTCGAAGGCCAGGGCGCCGATGGGGTGCGGCGAGAGCATGTCCAGCGGGGTGCCGGTCAGTCCGGGCCGGTCGGCGGGGACCAGGAAGGCGGTGACGCCGCGGGCGCCCGCGCCCTCGGTGGTCAGGGCGAACACGGTGTAGAAGTCGGCCTCCGGCGCGTTGGAGATCCAGCACTTCTCACCGGACAGGCGCCATCCGTCCCCCTCCGGTACGGTCGTGAGCGAGAGCGCCGCGGCGTCCGATCCCGCGCCCGGCTCACTGAGCGCGAAGGCGGCGACCGCCCGCCCCGCTGTCACCTCGGGCAGCCAGCGCGCCCGTTGTTCGTCCGTGCCGGACCTGGCCACCGGGCTCGCGCCGAGCCCTTGCAGGGCGAGGGCGGTCTCGGCCTCGGTGCAGGCACGGGCGAGGGATTCACGCATCAGACAGAGGTCGAGCGCGCCGGAGCCGAACAGGCGCCGCAGCAGGCCGTGTTCCCCGAGGGCGGCGACCAACGGGCGGTTCACCCTGCCCGGTTCGCCTTTCTCCGCGAGAGGACGCAGATGGTCGGCGGCCAGCGCGCGCAGTCGCTCGCACCACTCCTGCTGCTGAGGTTCCAGCGCGAATCCCGGCATGTCCTCGCACCCCACTTTTATCGCGGACCGTTGACTGTCGTCACCCAAACGATACGCTCAGGAGGCGACAAGGGGGCGATCCCGTCATGGAGCTGAAGACCTCAGCGCACGTCGACACCTTTCCCCGCGACCGGCTGCCGCCGGCCCATCAGTGGCCGCGGCTGCTCCTCGACCGTCCTGAGCTGCGCTATCCCGACCGCCTCAACTGCGGGGCGGAGCTCCTGGACCGTACGGTCGAGCGCTTCGGCCCGGACCGGCCCGCCTTCCGCACCGGCGCGGGCGAGGTCTGGACGTACGGCGAACTGCTCGGCCGCGTCGACCGGATCGCGCACGTCCTCACCACCGACCTGGGCGTCGTGCCCGGCAACCGTGTCCTGCTGCGCGGACCCACCACACCGTGGCTGGCGGCCTGCTGGCTCGCGGTGATGAAGGCGGGCGCGGTGGCGGTGACGGTGCTGGCGCAGCAGCGGGCGGCCGAGCTGGCGACCATGTGCGAGATCGCGCGGGTCAGCCACGCCCTGTGCGACGTACGGGCCGTCGACGACCTCGTGAAGGCCGAGGTGCCCGGGATGCGCGTCATGGCGTACGGCGGCGACGCGCCCGACGACCTCCTGCGGGCGGCGGAGGGCAAGCCGCCCCGGTACGACGCCGTCCGGACGTCGGCCGACGACGTCGCGCTGATCGCCTTCACCTCGGGGACCACCGGGCGGCCCAAGGGCTGCATGCACTTCCACCGTGATGTGCTGGCCGTCGCCGACACCTTCTCGCGCCATGTGCTGCAGCCTGTGCCCGAAGACGTCTTCACGGGCAGTCCGCCGCTCGGCTTCACGTTCGGGCTCGGCGGTCTGGTGATCTTCCCGATGCGGGCGGGCGCCTCGGCGCTGCTGCTCGAACAGGCGGGACCCAGGCAGCTGCTGCCCGCCCTCGCCGAGCACCGGGTGTCGGTGCTGTTCACCGCGCCGACGGCGTACCGGGCGATGCTGGACGACGTGGGCGCGTACGACCTGCGCGCCCTGCGCCGCTGCGTCTCGGCCGGCGAGAACCTGCCCGCCGCCACCTGGCAGGCCTGGTACGAGCGCACCGGGCTGCGCATCATCAACGGCATCGGCGCGACCGAGCTGCTGCACATCTTCATCTCGGCGGCGGACGAGGCGGTCAGGCCGGGCACGACGGGCGTGCCCGTGCCGGGCTGGGAGGCGCGGGTGGTCGACGGGTCGGGCCGTCCCGTGCCCGACGGCGAACCCGGGCTGCTGGCGGTGCGCGGGCCCGTGGGCTGCCGCTACCTCGCGGACGACCGGCAGACGCAGTACGCGCGGGACGGCTGGAACCTCACCGGCGACACCTACGTGCGCGACGGCGACGGCTACTTCCGCTACGTCGCCCGCGCCGACGACATGATCATCTCGGCCGGGTACAACATCGCGGGACCGGAGGTCGAGGACGCGCTGCTGCGCCATCCCGATGTGGTGGAGGCGGCGGTGGTGGGACGGGCCGACGAGCTGCGCGGCCAGGTGGTGGTGGCGTACGCCGTGCTGCGCGACAAGGCGGCGCGCGGGGAGGCGACGGCGGCGCGGCTGCGCGACTTCGTCAAGGCCGAGCTGGCGCCGTACAAGTGCCCGCGCGACATCGTCTTCCTGGACGCCCTCCCCCGGACGCCGACCGGCAAGCTCCAGCGCTTCCGGCTGCGGGCGGCCGTAGAGTGATCACGTGGCCGAGCAGCACACCCCCCGTTCCCTGATCGTCTCCCTCTACGGCGCGTACGGACGCACTCCCGGCGCGGGCGCGGAGTCCGTGCCGGGGGACCCCCTGCCGGTGGCCGAGCTGATCCGGCTGCTGGCCGCCGTCGGGGTCGACGCGCCGTCGGTGCGCTCGTCGGTCTCCCGGCTCAAGCGCCGCGGGCTGCTCGTGGCCGCCCGTACGCCGGAGGGCGCCGCCGGTTACGCGCTGTCCGGCGACGCCCGTCAGCTCCTCGTCGACGGCGACCGCCGCATCTACGACCGCCCCGCGCCACGGCTGTCCGACGGCTGGGTGCTCGCCGTCTTCTCGGTCCCCGAGGCCGAGCGCGCCAAGCGGCACGTGCTGCGCTCCCGCCTCGCCCGCCTGGGCTTCGGGGCGGCGGCGCCGGGTGTGTGGATCGCGCCGGCGGGGCTGTACGAGGAGACCCGGCACACGCTGGAGCGCCTCCAGCTCGCCCCGTACGTCGATCTGTTCCGCGGGGAGCACCTCGGCTTCACCGCGACGGAGGAGGCGGTGGCGCGCTGGTGGGACCTGGCGGCGATCGCCAAGCAGCACGAGCAGTTCCTGGATCTGCACGAGCCGGTGCTGCGGTCGTGGGCGACGCGGGGCGACGCGGCGCCGGATCCGCGGGAGGCCTACCGGGACTACCTCCTGGCCCTCGACTCCTGGCGCCGCCTTCCGTACGCCGACCCCGGTCTTCCGGCCGAGCTGCTGCCGGCGGACTGGCCGGGGGTGCGCTCGGCGGAGGTCTTCGCGGGGCTGCACGCGCGGCTGCGCGACGCGGGGGCGGAGTTCGTGCGCGGCGGCGGCGCCTGACCGGAAAGCGGATGACGAAAAGCGGGTGACGAACCCCGGCGCCGCCCGGCAGCATGGGGCATGACCTGGACCTTCGGTGAAGACCTCGACGAGTACCTGGCCGCCGCGGGCGCCGCCGTCGCCGCCCGGCCCGTGGAGAACACGCTGCTGCTCACAGTCGCCGGGACACTGAGGCGGCGCGGCAGCGACGCGTACGGCGAAGGCACCCCCCGGTACGGCTGGTGGCGCGGCGCGGACGGCCGGGTGGACGGTGCGCTGCTGTGGACGCCGCCGCACGCGATGCTGGTGGGGACCGTGCCGACGGAGGCGGTGGCGCCGCTGGCCGGGGCGTGCGTGACGTTCGGCGGCCCGGCGGTCAGCGCGGAGCGGGGCACGGCCGAGGCGCTGGCGGCCGAATGGCGTCGTACCGGCGCGCAGGTCACCACCGTGGTGGAGCAGCGGCTGTACCGGCTCGGGGAGCTGACCCCGCCGGACCCCGCGCCGCCGGGCCGCGCGCGGGTGGCGACCACGGCCGACCGGGAACTCCTGGTGGAGTGGGCCGATGCCTTCCAGGAGGACATCGGCGCCGGCCGTACCGGTCCGGGGGCCGAGCGGGCGGTCGACGACCGCATCGCCTACGGCGGCCTGACCCTGTGGGAGCACGACGGCGTCCCGGTGTCGATGGCGGGCGTCTCCCGCCCCGCCGCGGGCGCGGTGCGTGTCGCGCCGGTCTACACGCCGCCGCAGCGGCGCGGGCGCGGGTACGCGGCGGCGGTCACGGCCGCGGTGAGCGGGGCGGCGCGGGACGCGGGGGCGGGTGAGGTGCTGCTCTTCACGGACCTCGCGAATCCGACGAGCAACGGGGTGTACCGGCGCATCGGCTACCGCGCGGTGGCGGACCGGGTGGAGATCGTGGTGGCGGGGTAGGGCGCGGGCACACCGCCACCGGTACCGCGGCGATCGGGGCGGACGATCATCAGGACGACGGCGACCGCCCGAAGGACGTTGAAGATGCCGGTGAGCATGGTCAGGCGGGCCGCCGTGGAGCCGCTCGCGCTCGCCACCGCCGCCGCCCTGACCACGAACTGGCCGCTGCTCGCGTTCGCCGGCGCGCTCGCGGCCGCCTCGCACGCCGCGGTGGCGGCTTCGGCCCGCGCCTGCCGCCACTGCGCCCGTCTGCCCACCGCGTGACCCGCCGCCTCCCCGCCGCACGGCTGACGCCGTCATCCGCAGCGGGCAGAGATCCGGGGTCCTCCCGCGGCGGGTTTCCGGCCCATCCGGTTCAGATCCCGTTCAGCCTCGGCTTCGGCGCGTCCGTGCGCCCGGCCGGCGGGGTCCGGCTGCCCGCCCGGTACGGCAGGGGCCACGGCGCGCCCGGACCCGTGTAGCCCTGCTCGGCCGCCGCGTGGAGCGTCCAGTGCGGGTCGTAGAGGTGCGGGCGCGCCAGCGCGCACAGGTCCGCACGGCCCGCCAGCAGCAGTGAGTTGACGTCGTCCCAGGACGAGATCGCGCCGACCGCGACGACCGGCACGCCCAGGGTGTTGCGGATACGGTCGGCGTACGGCGTCTGGTACGAGCGGCCGTACTCGGGGGCTTCGTCGGGCACGACCTGCCCGGTCGAGACGTCGATCGCGTCGGCGCCGTGCGCGGCGAAGGCACGGGCGATCTCCACCGCGTCCTCGTCCGTGGTGCCGCCGTCCGCCCAGTCGGTGGCGGAGATGCGGACCGTCATCGGCCGGTCGTCCGGCCAGACGGCCCGTACGGCGTCGAAGACCTCCAGGGGGAAGCGGAGGCGGCCGGCGAGGGAACCGCCGTACGCGTCGGTCCGCCGGTTGGTGAGAGGGGAAAGGAAGCCGGAGAGCAAGTAGCCGTGGGCGCAGTGGAGTTCGAGCAGGTCGAAGCCGGCTTCGGCCGCACGCAGCGCCGCCGACACGAACTGTTCGCGTATGACGGCGAGTCCGTCCGCGTCGAGTTCGCGCGGGACCTGGCTGACGCCCGCGCGGTACGGCAGCGGGGAGGCGGCGGACACGGGCCAGTTGCCGTCCTCCAGCGGCTGGTCGATGCCCTCCCACATCAGCCGCGTCGAGCCCTTGCGCCCCGAGTGGCCGAGCTGGACGCCGACGGCCGTGCCCGGTGACTGCCGGTGCACGAAGTCGGTGATCCGGCGCCAGGCGGCGGCCTGGCCGGGGGTGTAGAGGCCGGTACAGCCCGGGGTGATGCGGCCCTGCGGGCTCACGCACACCATCTCGGTCATGACCAGGCCCGCTCCCCCCAGGGCCCGGGCGCCCAGGTGGACGAGGTGGAAGTCGCCGGGGACGCCGTCGAGGGCCGCGTACATGTCCATGGGCGATACGACGACCCGGTTGCGCAGGGTCAGACCGCGCAGCCGGAAGGGGGTGAACATCGGGGGTGTGCCGGGCGGGCAGCCGAAGTCGTCCTCGACGGTCTCCGTGAAGGCGGGGTCGCGCAGCCGCAGGTTGTCGTGGGTGACGCGGCGGCTGCGGGTGAGCAGGCCGAAGGCGAACTGCCGCGGCGGCTGGTCGAGATACGTGCCGAGTTCCTCGAACCAGCGCAGGCTGGCGGCGGCCGCGCGCTGCGTGGAGGCGACGACGGGGCGGCGCTCGCTCTCGTACGCCGCCAGGGCGGACGGCAGGTCGGGCTGCTCCTCGACGCACGCGGCCAGTGCCAGGGCGTCCTCGACGGCGAGCTTGGTGCCCGAGCCGATGGAGAAGTGGGCGGTGTGGGCGGCGTCGCCGAGCAGGACCGTGTTGCCGTGGCTCCAGCGGTCGTTGACGACGGTGCGGAAGGCGGTCCAGGAGGAGGAGTTGGAGCGCAGGGGGCGGCCGCCGAGCGCGCCGGCGAAGAACGCGGCGCAGCGCTCCGTGGATTCGGCCTCGCCGCAGCGGTCGAGACCGGCGGCCCGCCAGACCTCCTCGCGCATCTCGACGATGACGGTCGACGTGTTCTTCGTGTAGGGGTAACCGTGGAGCTGCATGACGCCGTGTCCGGTCTCGGCGGTCTCGAAGCGGAAGGCGTCGAAGGCGAAGTCGGCGGCGAGCCAGATGTAGCGGCAGCGGTGGGTGGTGACGCGGGGCGCGAAGACATCGGCGTACGCCGCACGGGTGAGGCTGTGCACACCGTCCGCGGCGACCACCAGGTCGTACGCCGCGGAGAGCTCGGCGGCGGGCGGCGCCTCCTCGCGGACGCGCAGGCCGACGCCGAGCGAACGGCAGCGCTCGTGCAGGATCTCCAGGAGCCGGCGGCGGCCGAGGGCGGCGAAACCGTGGCCGCCGGAGGTCAGGGTCCGGCCGCGGTGGACGATGTCGATGCCGTCCCACCGTACGAACTCGTCCTGGAGCGCGCGGTGGACCACGGGATCGGCGTGCTGGATGCCGCCCAGCGTCTCGTCGGAGAGGACGACGCCGAAGCCGAAGGTGTCGTCGGGGGCGCCGCGCTCCCAGACCGTGATCTCGCGCGCGGGGCCGAGCCGCTTGAGGAGGGCGGCGGCGTAGAGCCCGCCGGGGCCGCCGCCCACCACGGCCACGCGCAGCGGCCGGCGCATCGTCAGCGCCCCCGCCACTTCGGGGGGCGCTTCTCGGTGAAGGCCGCGTGGAACTCGGCGTAGTCGTCGCCGTTCATCAGCAGTGCCTGGGTGGCGGCGTCCATTTCGACGGCGGCGGCGAGCGGCATGTCCAGCTCGGCGGTGAGCAGCGCCTTGGTCTGCGCGTACGCCAGGGCCGGGCCGTCGGCGAGGCGCCGGGCCAGCTCGGCGGCGCGGGTGTCCGCCTGCCCCTCGCCCGTCATCTCGCTGATCAGGCCGATCCGCTCCGCCTCGGGGGCGCGCACCGGCTCGCCGAGCATCAGCAGCCTGGTGGCGTGCCCGAGCCCGACGACCCGCGGCAGCAGGTACGCCGCCCCCATGTCGCCGCCCGAGAGGCCGACCCGGGTGAAGAGGAAGGCGAACCGGGCGGAGGGGTCGGCGATCCGGAAGTCCGCGGCGAGGGCGAGGACGGCGCCGGCGCCCGCCGCCACCCCGTGCACGGCGGCGATCACCGGGAAGGGGCATTCGCGCAGCGCCCGTACGACCTGTCCGGTCATCCGGTTGAAGTCGAGGAGCTGCGCCGTGTCCATGGAGAGCGTGGCACCGATGATCTCGTCGACGTCGCCGCCCGAGCAGAAGCCGCGGCCCTCGCCGCCGAGGACCAGGGCGCGCACGGCGCGCTCGCGGGACAGCTCGGCGAGGAGGTCGCGCAGATCGGCGTACGCGCCGAAGGTGAGCGCGTTGAGTTTCTCCGGCCGGGCGAGAGTGACGGTGGCGACGCCGTCCTCGACGGTCAGCCGCAGATGGTGCCACTGTTTCGTGCGGGGAGCTGAGCTGGGAAAGGGGCTCATGGGGCGGGGCTCCTTCGGCCGGCGGCCTGCTGTCTGTGCCGTGCGCTCGCGCCTGTGCTGCCTGTGCCTGCCACCCGAAGGTATCACTTGTCCGTGACCGTCGTCACGAGAACGCGATACCCCTTGCGGGACCGACGTCCCGGCCGGCCGGGGCGGAGGTCCCGCGCCCGGTGGCCGGGCAGCACTACGCACCACGTCCTCGAAGTCCGTATGGTTTAACGAACGACTGCTTGCACCCCGGAAGGGGCATTACGCCGTGCTGGAAACCGCACGACCCGCCACCTGGCGCGTCACACTGCCGCACACCACTGCCGCAGTGCCGATCGCGCGCGCCCTGATCCGTACCGCCCTCTCGGACACCTCGGCGCCAGAAGCCTCCGCGGACACCACCGACACGGCAGAACTGCTCACCGCCGAACTCGTCGCCAACGCCGTGGAGCACACCGGTGGGGAGCAGCCCATAGAGCTGGTGGTGGAGCTGTCGCCGGCCGGCTGCCAGGTCGAGGTGCACGACCGCGACCCGGGGCCGCCGGGCCATCTGGAATCGGCGGCGGACATACGGCCGCCCGACCCCTGGCAGGAGCACGGCCGCGGGCTGCTGCTCATCCGCATGCTCAGCTCGGCCTGCGGGCACCGCCGCACCGAGTACGGCAAGGCCGTCTGGTTCACGCTTCCCGCGCTGCCTGCTCCCGCGTACTGACGAGACGGGAGTGGCGGCGGCCGTAGAGGGCGTACACCAGCGCGCCGGCCACCAGGAACACCGCGAACTGGACCCAGGTCGTCCAGCCCGTCCCGTACATCAGGTAGAGGCAGAAGGCCACGCCCAGCACCGGGCTCACCGGGTAGAGGGGGACCCGGAAGGAGCGCCGCAGGTCCGGGTTGCGGCGGCGCAGCGCGACGACGGCGACGTTCACCACGGCCATGACCGCCAGGGTGCCGATGGTCGTCAGGTTGATCACGACGTCGAGCGGCACGACGGCGGCCGGTACCGCGAAGACCGCGGCGACGATCCAGGTGTTGGCGACGGGCGTCGAGGTCTTCGGCGAGACGTGCTCGAAGACGCGCGGGACGAGGCCGTCACGGGACATCGACATCAGGACGCGGGTCTGCCCGTACATCACGGCGAGGACGACGGACGCGATGGCGACGACCGCGCCGAAGGCGATGACGCCGCCGCCGAGCGTCGAGTCCGTGACCCGGTTGACGATGAGCGAGAGCGCGGCGGGCTGCGACGCGACGTCGGCGGCGGACATCGCGCCGATGGCGGCGATCGCGACCAGGCAGTACAGCAGCGTGACGATGCCGAGGCAGATCATGATCGCCAGCGGGACGTTCCTGCGCGGGTCCTTGACCTCTTCGCCGGCCGTGGTGATCGCGTCGAAGCCGATGTACGAGAAGAAGGCGAGCGAGGCTCCCGAGGTGATGCCCGCCAGGCCGTGCGGGGCGAACGGCGAGAGGTTGTCCGAGGAGAAGGCCGTGAACGCGATGGCGCAGAAGAGGATCAGTACGGCGATCTTCACGACGGCCATGACGGCGGTGGCGCGGGCGCTCTCCCGGACCCCGCGCACCAGCAGCAGCGCGGCGAGCAGTATCACGACGACGGCGGGGATGTTCACGACGCCGCCGTCGCCGGGCGGGCTGGAGAGCGCGGCGGGCAGTTGCCATCCGACGAGGCTGTTGAGGAGCTCGTTGAGGTACTGGCCCCAGCCGACGGCGACGGCGGAGACGGACACGCCGTATTCGAGCAGCAGGCACCAGCCGGTGAGGAAGGCGACGCGCTCGCCGAGGGCGGCGTAGGCGAAGGAGTACGAGCTGCCGGAGACCGGGATCGCGCCGCCGAGCTCGGCGAACGAGAAGGCGGTGAAGACGCAGGTGATCGCGGCGAGGACGAAGGACACGACGACGGCGGGGCCCGCTTCGGCGACGCTGTCGGAGAGGCCGACGAAGATGCCGGTGCCGACGATGGCGCCGACGCCGAAGCACACGAGCTGGAAGAGCCCCATGGTGCGCTTGAGACCGTGACCCTCAAGGTCCGCGCCCGATTCGGCGACGAGCTGGTCGGGGGACTTGATGCGCTGCATGGGGGTGGTTCTCTTCTCTTGCGCTCACAACGAAATGGGGTCCGAGCGTGCGAGCTCGGACCCCACCAATCGGCGACATACTAGCCGCCACCGCGCATGTTCACCCAAACGGTTGTATAGCTATTTCTGACCGGACATGGTAGCCACGAGCACGGCCTTGATCGTGTGCATACGGTTCTCGGCCTCGTCGAAGACGACCGAGTGCGCCGACTCGAAGACCTCGTCGGTGACCTCCAGCTCGGTCAGGCCGTACTGCTCGTGGATCTCGCGGCCGACCTTGGTGCCCAGGTTGTGGAAGGCCGGCAGGCAGTGCAGGAACTTCACGTCCGGGTTGCCGGTGGCGCGCAGTACGTCCATGGTCACCGCGTACGGGGAGAGGGCCTCGATCCGCTCGCCCCAGACCTCCTTGGGCTCCCCCATCGACACCCAGACGTCGGTGGCGACGAAGTCGGCGCCCAGAACCCCCTCGGCGACGTCCTCGGTGAGGGTGACGCGGGCGCCGCTCAGCTCGGCGGCCTTGCGGGCCTGCGCGACGATGTCGTCGGCCGGCCAGTAGGCCCGGGGCGCGACGATGCGCACGTCCATGCCGAGCAGGGCGCCGGTGGCCAGGTAGGAGTTGCCCATGTTGAAGCGGGCGTCCCCCAGGTAGGCGAAGGCGATCCGCTCCAGGGGCTTGGCGCAGTGCTCGGTCATGGTGAGTACGTCGGCGAGCATCTGGGTGGGGTGCCAGTCGTCGGTGAGCCCGTTGAAGACGGGGACGCCGGCGTACGCGGCCAGCTCCTCGACGGCGGCCTGGCTGTCCCCGCGGTACTCGATGCCGTCGAACATCCGGCCCAGCACGCGCGCCGTGTCCCTGACCGACTCCTTGTGCCCGATCTGGGAGCCGGAGGGGTCGAGGTACGTCGTCGACGCGCCCTGGTCGGCGGCGGCCACCTCGAACGCGCAGCGGGTGCGGGTGGAGGTCTTCTCGAAGATCAGCGCGATGTTCCTGCCGCGCAGCCGCGGCACCTCGGTGCCCGCCTTCTTGGCCGCCTTGAGCTCGGCGGCGAGGTCGATCAGGCCGCGGAACTCCTCCGCGGTGAAGTCCAGCTCCTTGAGGAGGTGGCGGCCTGCGAGGTCTGTCGCCATGGTGGCTGCTCCTGAGTCGGTCGCCCATACGGGGATTGGAAGTGTATACGAATGAGCGCATCACTATACAGCGTCGCGTTCGACCGGGCAGCTCATGCACCGGGGACCGCCCCGCCCCCTGCCCAGCTCGTTCCCCTTGATCTCGATGACCTCGATGCCCTGCTTGCGCAGATGGGTGTTGGTGGTGACGTTGCGCTCGTACGCCACGACCACGCCCGGCTCGACCGCCAGCACGTTGCAGCCGTCGTCCCACTGCTCGCGCTCCGCCGCGTGGACGTCCTGGGTGGCGGTCAGCACCCGGACGGAGTCCAGGCCGAGGGCGGCCGCTATGGCGCGGTGCATGTGCTCGGGCGGATGGTCGGTGACCTTCAGCTCGCGCTCGCCGTCCCCCGGTTCGATGGTGTACGAGCGGAGCATGCCGAGCCCGGCGTACTGGGTGAAGGTGTCGCCGTCGACCATCGTCATCACCGTGTCGAGATGCATGAACGCCCGGCTCTTGGGCATGTCGAGCGCCACGATGGTGGTGGCGGAGCCCGCCTCGAAGAGCCCGCGGGCGAGCATCTCCACGGCCTGCGGGGTGGTGCGCTCGCTCATTCCGATCAGGACGGCGCCGTTGCCGAGGACCAGGACGTCGCCGCCCTCGATGGTGGAGGGGTAGTCGTGCTGCCCCTCCGACCAGTGGTGGAAGTCCCCCGCCTCCGGACCCCTGAAGAGCGGGTGGTGCTTGTAGATCGCCTCGAAGTGGACGGTCTCGCGCTGCCGGGCCGGCCAGCGCATGGCGTTGATGGACACGCCGTCGTATATCCAGGCGGAGGTGTCCCGGGTGAAGAGATGGTTCGGCAGCGGCTGGATCAGGAAGTCGTCCAGGTCCATGACGTGGAAGCGGACCGAGGTCGGCTCGGGGTGGCGCGCCAGGAACTCCCGCTTCGTCATGCCGCCGACGAGCGCCTCGACCAGATCGGTCACGGGCAGGTCGTCGAACGCCTCGCGCAGGTGGCCGGTGGCGAGCGGACCGTACTCCTTCTCGTCGAAGACCCGGTCCAGGACGAGGTTCCTGGCCGCCGGGATCTCCAGCGACTCGCGCAGCAGATCACCGAAAAGGTGCACCACGACGCCCCGGTCGCGCAGGACGTCGGCGAATCCGTCGTGCTCCTGGCGCGCGCGGCGCACCCACAGCACGTCGTCGAAGAGCAGCGCGTCCTTGTTGCTGGGGGTGAGACGCTTCAGCTCCAGATCCGGTCGGTGGAGAATGACGCGGCGCAGCCGCCCGGCCTCGGAATCGACATGGAATCCCATCCCCCCATCCTGGCCGAGCGCGGCCGGGCGCGCGGCCCTACGGGGAAGTGCGGCCGGGGAAGTGCGGTCGTCCGGAGCGCCGTCGCGGTGACGCCGCGCGGCCGCCGGATGAGGGAACACCGGGTGCCTCGCGGGGACATGCCCGTGTGGCCAGGGGCGGCCGCCCCCTGCGCGACAGGGATCCGCATCGCGCGGGGGGCGCACTTCAGGTCACAGCCGCGGGTCGACCGGCTCCGACTCCAGTGCCAGGACCGCGAACACGGCCTCGTGGATCCGCCACAGCGGCTCCCCCTCGGCCAGCCGGTCCAGCGCCTCCAGGCCCAGTGCGTACTCGCGCAGAGCGAGCGAGCGCTTGTGGCCCAGGAACCGGTTGCGCAGCTTGGCGAGCTGTTCCGGGCGGGTGTACTCGGGACCGTAGATGATCCGCAGGTACTCGCGGCCGCGCACCTTGATGCCCGGCTGCACGAGCCTGTTCTTCCCGTCCCGTGCGAGTGCCTCGACCGGCTTGACGACCATGCCCTCGCCGCCCCGGCTGGTCATCTCCAGCCACCAGTCGGTGCCCGACCGGACGGACTCCGGGTCGCCGGTGTCGACGATCAGCCTGCGGGTGGTCTGGAGCAGTGCGGTCGGGTCGTGCTCGACCAGCCGGTCCAGCCAGGCCAGCTGCTGGTCGTGCGGTACGCCCGCGAGCGAACGGCCCTGGACGGCGAGCAGCTGGAACGGTGCGAGCCGCACGCCCTCCAGCCCTTCGGTGGGCCAGCAGTAGCGCCGGTACGCGTCGGTGAACGCGGCCGCGTCGGCGGCCCGTTCGCGCTGCGTCGCCAGCAGGCCGCTGACGTCGACCCCGCGGGCGGCCGCCCCTTCGAGCGCCGCCAGGACGCCGGGGAAGACGGCGCGCGACGCGGCGCCCACGGCGGCGTACTGGTGGCGCAGCAGTCCTGACGCCTTGAGCGACCAGGGCATCAGCTCGGCGTCGAGCAGCAGCCAGTCGGTCCGGAGCTCGTCCCAGAGACCGGCCTCGGTGACGGCGGTGCGCAGCCGGTGGAGGATCAGCTCGGTGATGGTCTGCCCGTCGAAGAAGGGGCGGCCGGTACGGGTGTGGACGACGCCGGTCGGGCCGTCCACGCCGAACCGCTCGCGCGCCGTGCCCGCGTCCCGGCAGACCAGCACCACCGCCCGGGAGCCCATGTGCTTCTCCTCGCACACGACCCGCGCGACACCGTCCGCCCTGTAGCCGGCGAAGGCCTCGGCGGGGTGCTCCAGGTAGCCGTCCACCGCCGACGTGCCGGTCGGGGACATCGTCGGCGGCAGGTAGGCGAGCAGACGCGGGTCGACGGCGAAGCGGCTCATGACTTCGAGCGCGGCGGCCGCGTTCTCCTCGCGTACGGCGACCCGGCCCATGTGCCGCGTCTCGACGACCCGGCGGCCGTGCACGTCGGCGAGGTCCAGCGGACGGCCGCCCTCTGCCCCGTTCGATGCGGCTCCGCCGGGCGTCTCGGTGGTGAGCGGCTTGGCCGGCTCGTACCAGACCCGCTCGGCCGGTACGTCGACGAGCTCGCGCTCGGGCCAGCGCAGCGCCGTCATCTTCCCGCCGAAGACCGCGCCGGTGTCCAGGCAGATGGTGTTGTTGATCCAGGAGGTGTCGGGCACGGGTGTGTGGCCGTAGACGACGGCGGCGCGGCCGCGGTAGTCCTCGGCCCACGGGTAGCGCACGGGCAGGCCGAACTCGTCGGTCTCGCCGGTCGTGTCGCCGTACAGCGCGTGCGAGCGGACCCGGCCGGAGGTACGGCCGTGGTACTTCTCGGGCAGCCCGGCGTGGCACACGACGAGGTTGCCGCCGTCGAGGACGTAGTGGCTGACGAGCCCGTCGATGAACTCCCGCACCTGCTCCTTGAAGCCCTCGTCCTCCTTCTCCAGCTGCTCGATGGTCTCGGCGAGTCCGTGCGTGTGCTGGACGTTCCTGCCCTTGAGGTAACGGCCGAGCTTGTTCTCGTGGTTCCCGGGCACGCACAGCGCGTCGCCGGAGGCGACCATGCCCATCACCCGGCGCAGCACGCCCGGGCTGTCGGGACCGCGGTCGACGAGGTCGCCGACGAAGACGGCCGTACGCCCTTCGGGGTGCGACCCGTCGACGTAACCGAGCTTGCTCAGCAGGGTCTCCAGCTCGGAGCGGCAGCCGTGGATGTCGCCGATGATGTCGAAGGGTCCGGTGAGGTGGGTGAGGTCGTTGTAGCGGCGCTCCAGCACGACTTCGGCGGCGTCGACCTCCTCCACGCTGCGCAGGACGTGCACCTTGCGGAAGCCCTCGCGCTCCAGGCTCCGCAGCGAACGGCGCAGCTCGCGCCGGTGCCGCTGGATGACGTGGCGGGGCATGCCGGCCCGGTCGGGGCGTACGGCGTTGCGCCCGGCGCACACCTCCTCCGGCAGGTCGAGGACGATCGCGATCGGCAGTACGTCGTACTTCCTGGCCAGCTGGACGAGCTGCTTGCGGCTCTCCGGCTGCACGTTGGTCGCGTCGACGACGGTCAGCCGGCCGGCCTCCAGACGCTTGCCCGCGATGTAGTGCAGGACGTCGAACGCGTCACGGCTCGCGCTCTGGTCGTTCTCGTCGTCGGCGACCAGGCCGCGGCAGAAGTCGGAGGAGATGACCTCGGTGGGCCTGAAGTGCCGGTGCGCGAACGTGGACTTGCCGGATCCGGTGGCGCCGACCAGGACCACGAGGGACAGGTCGGTGACGGGCAGCGTGCGGGTGGTGGTGCTCATGCGGCTTCCGCCTCCTTCTTGTCCGGTCCGGTCATGGTGAACACGGCCATCTGGGTGGGCGGTCCGACCTCGGGGTCCTCGGCCCCGACGGGGACGAACTCGACCCCGTATCCGTGCCGCTGGGCCACCTGCTCCGCCCAGGCGCGGAACTCCTCACGCGTCCACTCGAAGCGGTGGTCGCCGTGGCGCGCGTGTCCGGCGGGCAGGGACTCCCAGCGCACGTTGTACTCGACGTTCGGCGTGGTCACGAGCACGGTCCGCGGACGCGCCGAGCCGAACACGGCGTACTCCAGGGCCGGCAGCCGCTCCAGGTCGAGGTGCTCGACGACCTCGCTGAGCACGGCGGCGTCGTACCCCTTGAGCCGCTTGTCGGTGTACGTGAGGGAGCTCTGCATCAGCTTCACGCGCCCGGCCTGCCGCTCGCCCATGCGGTCCAGCTTCAGCCGCCGCGAGGCGACGGTCAGCGCGCGCATCGACACGTCCGCCCCCACGATCTCGGTGAACTTCACGTCCTTGAGCAGCGCCTGCACCAACTGGCCCTGTCCGCAGCCGAGGTCGAGCACCCGGCTCGCCCCGGCCGCGCCCAGCGCCCGGAGGATCGCGTCGCGCCGCTGCACGGCGAGCGGCACCGGCCTGTCCTCCGTGTCGGTCGTCTCGTCGACGGCGTTGTCGATCTCCTCGACCTCCAGGTCGTCGGCCTCGGCGAGACGCACGAGTTCGAGACGCTCCATGGCCTGCCGGGTCAGCCCCCACCGGCGCGACAGGTACCGGCTGGTGATCAGCTTCTGTTCGGGGTGCTCGGCCAGCCAGCCCTCACCCGCCCGCAGCAGCTTGTCCACCTCGTCGGGCGCGACCCAGTAGTGCTTCGCGTCGTCCAGCACCGGCAGCAGGACGTACAGCTGGCGCAGGGCGTCGGCGAGCCGCAGCTCGCCTTCCAGCACGAGCTGTACGTACCGCGAGTCGCCCCACTGCGGGAACTGCTCGTCCAGCGCCACCGGCTCGGCCCGCACCGTCGTCCAGCCCAGCGGGGCGAACAGCTTCGTCACCAGCTCGGCGCCGCCCCGCGCGGGCAGCGCGGGCACCTCGATGCGCAGCGGCAGCGGGGCCGCCGCACGCTCGGGCCGGGCGTTGCACACGCCGTGCAGGGCGGTCTTGAAGACCGTGCTCAGCGCGACGGCCAGCAGCGACGACGCCGCGTACGGCCGGTCGTTGACGTACTGCGCGAGCGCGGAGTCGGGCGAGCCGCCGCGCCCCTTGCCCCTGCCGCGCCGCACCAGCGCCACCGGATCCACCTCCAGCAGGAGCGCGGCCGTGCACCGCTCGGCGGACGCCTCGGGATAGAGGACGTGCGCCGTGCCGTGGGAAGTGGAGAACGTCTGCGCCTTGTCGGGGTGCTTGTGCAGCAGAAAACCGAGGTCGGTCGCGGGACGCTCCTGGTTGCCGGTTGTGCTGATCGTCAGGAACACACATCCGAGTATCGTCGGCCGGACCCGCCCCGACCACGGGTTTAAGCGTCCGGCCCGACCGCCCCGGCCAGCTCGGCGATCTCCGCGGGACCGACCCGGCAGCAGCCGCCGACCAGCCGGGCCCCGGACGCCCGCCACTCGCGCACCCGCGCCGGGTCGTAGGTGCCCCCGCCGCGCCAGCGCCTGTCCCGCGCGTCCCACTGCTCGCCGCTGTTCGGGTAGACGACGACCGGCTTTCCGGTCACCGAGGCCGCGAGCTCCACGGCCGCGTCCGCGTCGCGCGGCTCGCAGCAGTTGACGCCCACGGCGATCACCTGGTCGTTGCCCGCCGCGAGGGAGAAGGCCGCGTCCAGCGGCTGGCCGGCCCGGGTCTGCCCGCCCGCGATGCTGTACGACAGCCAGACCGGCGTCCCGGACCCCTCGACGGCCCGCAGCAGCGCCTCGGCCTCGTCGGTGTCGGGCACCGTCTCCAGCGCCAGCACATCGGGGGCCGCCGCGACGAGTGCTTCGACCCGTGGCCGGTGGAAGCGCTCCAGCTCCCGCACCGAGAGCCCGTACCGCCCCCGGTACTCACTGCCGTCGGCGAGCATCGCCCCGTACGGGCCGACCGAGGCCGCCACCCAGACCTCCCGGTCCGCGGCCTCCCCCGCCGCCCGCGCCAGTTCGACGCTGCGCGCCAGCAGCTCCGCGGCCCCGGCCGGGCCGACGCCCCGCCGGGCGAAGCCCTCGAACGTCGCCTGGTAGCTGGCGGTGATCAGCACCTGTGCGCCCGCCCGCACATACGCCGCGTGCGCCGCCGTGATCTGCTGCGGCCCGTCGGCGAGCAGCCGCGCCGACCACAGCGCGTCGGACAGGTCGCAGCCCTGTGCCTCCAGCTGGTTGGACAGGCCGCCGTCGAGGACGACGGCCCGCCGGCCGGCGGCCCCGAGCGCGGCGGCAAGCGGACGGACGGGTTTCACGGTGGGACTCCTGGATCGGTCGGCCGTACGGATCAGTTCAGCTGGGACAGCACCTGCGAGGAGATCAGCTCCAGGTGTTCGAGGTCGTCCAGGTCCAGCATCTGGAGGTAGACCCGGGACGTTCCGATCGCGGCGTACTGCCCGATCTTGTCGACCACCTCGGCGGGCGAGCCCGCCAGCCCGTTCGCCTTGAGCTCGTCCACGTCCCGCCCGATGGCCGCCGCCCGGCGGGCCACCTCCGCGTCGTTCTTGCCGACGCACGCCACCAGCGCGTTGGAGTACACCAGGTCGTCCGCCCTGCGCCCGGCCTTCTCGGCGGCCGCCCTGACGCGTCCGAACTGCCGCTCGCTGTCCTCCAGCGAGGCGAACGGGATGTTGAACTCGTCGGCGTACTGCGCGGCCAGCCGCGGCGTACGGACCGCGCCGTGCCCGCCGACCAGCACCGGCACCTTCGCCTGCGCGGGCTTGGGCAGCGCGGGCGAGTCCGTCAGCTGGTAGTACGTCCCGTCGTAGCTGAACGTCTTGCCGGCCTCCGTCGCCCACAGCCCGGTGACGATGGCCAGCTGCTCCTCCAGTCGGCCGAACTTCTCCTTCGGGAACGGGATGCCGTACGCCCGGTGCTCCTCCTCGAACCAGCCTGCTCCCAGACCGAGTTCGACCCGGCCGCCCGACATCTGGTCGACCTGCGCGACCTGGATGGCCAGCACGCCCGGCAGCCGGAACGTACCCGCGGTCATCAGCGTGCCGAGCCGGATCCGCTTGGTCTCGCGGGCGAGCCCGGCCAGCGTGATCCAGGCGTCGGTCGGCCCGGGGAGGCCGTCGCCCGGCCCCATGCGCAAGTAGTGGTCGGAGCGGTAGAAGGCGTCGAAGCCGAGGTCCTCGGTGGCCTTGGCGACGGTGAGCAGGGTGTCGTAGCTCGCCCCTTGCTGGGGCTCGGTGAAGATTCGAAGATCCATACCTCCATCCTGCACCGTCGGACTGCCGCCAACCCCACCTGCCGCACCCGGCCCGCACCTGCACCTGCACCACCGGGCGAGCTCCCCCCGACGAGCCGAGCGACCGGGCCCGTCAGAACGGCTCCGCCGCCGAGCCGCGGGCCGCGCTGCGGAGCCTGTCCTCCTCCCGTACCGCGAGCCGGCGCAATATCCCGCGCACCCGGTCGCTCGACTCGTCGGCGGCGTCGATGGCCTCGATGCACTGCCAGTAGAGCGCCTCCTCGTCGGTGGCACACGCGACCCCGACGAGCGCGATCCCCACCTCCCCGAGCAGCCCGCCGAGCCGGACCAACGCCGTCCGCGCGTCACCCACTTCGGAGAGCTGCGCGGCCCGCGGCCGCGCGTCCGGGGCCAGTCTGACGGCGTCGTCCGCCCCTCCCGCGTACAGCGCGGGGAGGTCGAGGACTCCGCAGCCCCGCCCGCCCGTCTCGCTCAGCCCCCGCGCCTCGCCCCTCAGCTCCGCCGGACCGGTCAGCGCCAGCCGGCCGCCGATCGCCTGCGTCAGCGCCTGGGCCTGCCAGGCCTCCGCCAGGATCTCCGGTGCCGACCGGCTCTGCGCGAGTGCGTACCGGCTCTGCCCGATGAGCCTCACAGCGTCCATGCGTCCGCCCCCCGTCCCTGCCATGGCCCGCATCTTTCGCGTACCACTTCCCTGTCCACTACCCAGAGTGAAGGTGTGGGGCCCGGAAAGCCAGAGCTGTGGCGAAATCTGTGGACACAAATGCGATTTTGGATAGGTGTATCACTCCGGAGAGTGACGATCCATGGTTTCCGGCACCGGAAAGCGCAGTTCATTCCGGTCGATCTTCGCCGCCAGCGCCGCCAGCACATCGATCCCGAGCACCTCACTGAACTGCAGCAGGTACGCGAGGACATCGGCGACCTCGTCCGTCACCCGGTGCGCGGACCGCGGATCCTCCATCACCCGCGCCGACTCCTCGGGCGTCAGCCACTGGAAGATCTCCAGCAGTTCGGACGCCTCCACGCTCAGCGCCACCGCCAGGTTCTTCGGCGTGTGGTACGGCCCCCACCCCCGAGCCGCCGCGAATTCGGCCAGCCGCCGCTGCAGTCCCGCTACATCGAGTTCAGTCACGGCCCCAGGTCTACCACCGTCACTCCGTCCACTTCGCGCGCGTACGAGGCGTCCGTGACCGCCCCCACCAGCCTGATGTGCCCCCCGGCGCAGACCGAGGCCGCCAGCGCCACCAGTTCCCTCATCTGCCGCCCGTCCATCGAACGGTCGAAGCCGTCCGCGAGAACCGTCAGCGCCTGCATCGCCGCGGGCACCTCGGCGACGGTGTCCACGGCCAGCACCCCCGGCCCGGTCAGCAGCACGAGTGCGAGCGCCAGGTACCTCAGCTCACCGTCCCCGAGCCGCCCCACGGGCGTGGCCCACGGACCGCCCCGGTCCACCAGCGCCCGTACCTTCCCGTCCGCGAGCTCCTCCACGGCCAGCGCCTCCACCGGCCCCGGGCACCCCGCCCGCACCGTCGCGGCCAGCCGCGCGTGACGCTTCGCGCACTGGCGGTGCGTGCGCCACAGCACCTCCGCGAGGTTGTCGCAGCCACGCCGCAGCCGGGCGTCGCCCAGTGCCACCGGCTCCCGCATGCGCGCGGGCTGCGGGTCGCACGCGAACACCGACCGCAGCGCGAGGACCACCTGCTCCGCGGCGGCCAGCACCCGCAGTTGCCCCGCCGTCTTGCCGGCCACCCGCAGCGGCAGCAGCGCCGTACCCAGCCGGTCGCCGGGCAGCGGCGCCCGGGTCACCGGCGCCGTGCCCGCCGTGTACCAGGCCGCCTGCACCGTGCTGCGCCCCGGATCGCGCAGCGCGGTGGTCAGCAGCGTCTGCCCGTCGCAGGTCAGCCGCTCGCCGACGACGCGCAGTTCGGGTTCGGCCTGTACGGCGAGATCGAGGCGTACGGGGCCCGCGGGCCCCTCCACGGTGCAGCCGATCCTGAAACCCCGCCGCCCCTGGGCGTCGGGCCCCGTCCGCTCCGGCACGCATCCCGCCGGGTCCCGGAACACCTCGCCCAGCGCGGCGCCCCCGCCGAGGCGGGCCAGCGCGTCGTACACCTCCAGGACGCTCGACTTGCCGCTGCCGCTGGCGCCCGCGAACAGGGTCACCGGGCCGAGCGGGAAGGTCGCGCCGCGGTGCGACCTGAAGGCCGAGAGCCGCAGTTCGGTGACCGTGGGGACGCCACGGTCGTCGGCCGGAGGTCCGGGGCGCTGCCCCGGAGAGAGCACAGTCATGACCGCGACGGTACGCAGTCCCTTACCTGACGAACCGTTACCTCTGACGGACGTTCCTACGTTTGAGGGACTGCGGCCACCTCGGCCCCCTCGACCTCCATGCCGGCCGGCGACAGCAGGAAGACGTTCCGGTCGACCCGGTGCATGCCGCTGCCGAGCCCGAAGACCACACCGCTGCTGAAATCGAGAATGCGCTTGGCCACATCGGCGTCCGCCGCGGTCAGGTCCAGGAGCACCGGTACCTGCGCGATCAGGTACTCCGCGACCTCACGGGCGTCGGAGAACACCTGCACGCGCAGCACGATCATCCGCCGGTGCTCGGCGGCCTCCTGCTCCTGCGGCATCGTGCGGTGATCGACCCTGGAGGGCCACTCGTTCCTGCTGCGCAGCGGCACGACCTGAGCGAGCCCGGCCCACTGTTCATCGGTGACGTCGTACCTGCTCACCGGACCACTCCGCTCACGTGCTGTGTCTGCATCCGGCCATCTTCCCGCGACTCACCCGTTCGGCCCAACAACGACACGGCGCGGATGACGGGACTCACACCGGCATGACGGTCTCCCGTACGGAGGACAGCGCGCGGGCGGTGGCCGGAGCGGGCGGGCCGGGACGGTTCACTCCTGCCGGTCCCCGGCCTTCCTGGACGCGCGCAGGAGCAGCATCGACGCGACGGCCAGCACCACCAGGACGATACCGGCAGCCACGTCGAAGACCTGTGCGCCGTCGAAGACCACGGTGTTCTGCAGGCTCAGCAGCCAAGGCGACGCGATGAGCCAGGCCCCCGCCACCAGGACGACCAGATCGGACCACATTCCGAAGTGCCACTTGAACCGCATCAGGGCGACGAAGAACACGATCAGCCCCACAGCCAGCTCGCTGCGGTGGATGTCCTTGGCCGAGTCGGGATAGCCCACGACCCAGGGGGCGACGAACAGGGCGATGCTGGCCAGCACCATCAGCAGCCCGAGGAGCTGTTCACGCTGGTCCCGCCGGAGGGAGCTCTTGGTGCCGGACGGCACGGACGCGCGTGAAGGCGACGAAGGGTTCCCGACATTCATGGTCCACTCCTCATATCGGCCGGGCCGGCCGTCCGTGCCGCCCCGGCCGGCGGGGCGGCACCGGGGCGGGGCCTGTGGTCTCGTTCTCTCCTCGTCCATGCCGCCGTGGCGGACACCGCGCCGTGGACGGCGCCGTCATCGCGACGGGGTCCGGTACGGCGGGCGGGGGACGGTGGCGGCGGACCCCGCCCGCACCGCAGCCACTACGGCGTCGTGCAGGTTCCGGCTGTCGGCCTCCGAAGGGCAGGGGGTGGGGCTGCCCGACATGGTGAACCAGTCGGACGCTCCGCTGTACTGGACAGCGATACGCGCTTCCCCGCCCGCCCACGTGGTGTGCACGGTGAGGTCACCCGCCAGGACACCCGCCTCGTCGGTGAGCACCCCACCGCGGCCCGACAACACCCCGAGCGTTGTCCATGAAGCCCAGTCCATATCCTCCAGCTTCACACCGGCGGCCCGTATCCGCGACTGACGGCGGCGGCGGTACGTGTCCTGTGCGGCGTACCGCCGCCGGCTCCGCGTCCCCGGTCAGCTCGCTGTGATGCCGCGATCCGTGCGGTGGCCGTTCCCCGGGCCCGCTTCCTCCAGGTTCCGGAGCCGTGCTTCCACGCGGCCGTCCACGACGCGCGTGTCGAACGCGGGCTGGGGGGCGGTCGCCGGGCCGCCCACGTTCCAGCCGTCGGACAGCCGGAAGGTACTGCCGTGCCAGGGGCACCGGACGCATCCGTCGATGATCTCCCCCTCCGACAGGGGCCCGGCCATGTGGCTGCACTGGTCGGCCAGGACGTGTACGGCCCCGTCCGCCTCGCGGACGACCATGACCGGCACCTCGTCCATGTGGCGCCGTACCGGTCGGCCCACCGGGAGGCCGGCCACCTCGCCCAGGCCGTGCCAGCCGGGTTTCACCAGGTGAGGGACCTGTTCGGCGTGGTTGGCGCCGGAGGCCTGGCGGTAGGCCAGGTGACCGCCCAGCGCGCCGCCGACACCGATGAGGGTCAGCCCGGCGAACCCCAGGGCTTTCCCGCGGCCGTGACGGCCGCGGGAACGCGCGACGAAGGAGCCGGCGTAGAGCGTGGCCGCGCTGATGTTGGCCACGGCGTGGACCAGGCCCACGCGCATCTGCGGACGTCGCAGTTCCGCCCAGTCGGTCCAGCCGGCCACCGCCGCGGGCAGCGCGGTCATCAGGCCCACCCCCACCAGGGCGCGGGCGGCCCGGCGCTGCCCGGGCAACAGATCCAGGACCGCTGCGGACATCCAGGTGCCGATGGGCACCTGCACCATCAGAGGATGCACCGGGTGCCCCAGCCAGCGCCCGTGCAGGGCGTCCCGGCCGCGCCCGAGCGGCACCGCACGCACAGCCCGCCGCACAGCGTCGATCAGTCCGTCGGCCTCGGGCCGGCGCTCCAGACGGTCCACGGCGGACAGAATCCGGCCGGGACCTTTCCTCGACGTATCCATGGAACCCATGTAACCCACGCGAAGCCGCTGGAAACGGGCCGAGCGGGCGAGTGGGTTACGGGGATCCACGGGACACCTGGGGCGACGGGCGGGGGAACGCCCTCAGACAGCTCGCGCCGGGTGGCGGATCCCGGGGCCCCGGAAGGGGAAGGAACCCGCGCCGGCGTCGAGCCGCCTGAGGGCGGTGGACCGGCGAGGAGCGATTCAGCCGTCGCTGCCCATGGCCTTGCGGACGGCGTCCTTGGTGCGGTCCATCAGCGCGGCCACCGGACCGAGCGCCATGTTGGCCGCGCCGGACTCCACTCCGGGGTGGGGCCGGGTGGGGGCCATGGCTTCGGCGGCCTTGACGCCCTTGGCCATGGAGGCGAGCCTGGCCGCGTCGGTGCTGCGCCGGATGTGGGTGAACTCGTAGCGTTCCTCGGCGCGCGCGTGCTCCTGGACGTCGGCCCGCAGGGCGATCAGCCGGGGCAGGAACTTCGGGTCGTCGGTGTCCATGTCGTCGAGCGCCGCGAGGGTCTCCTTGGCCTCCCGCTCTTCCCTCAGCCGGTCCTCGACGACCTGCTCACCGCCCGGGAGATTGCGGCGGGCGAAGGGATGGACCACTTCCTCCTCGGCGGTCTCGTGCACGGCGAGGAGACGTACCAGACGGCGGAAGGCGTCCTTGCGTGCGTCACCCGTCGACTGCTCGACTTCGTCGAAGAGATTGCGGATGTCTCCGTGCTGGCGCATGAGCAGCGCCACCACATCGGTGTCGGCCGCGTGGTCGTCACCGGCCTGCGGAGTGTGCGTCTCAGTCATACCGAACCTTCCGTCAGCTGTTCTCTCGCATGGCGGGATCGGGGTGCTCGCCCTCGGTCTCCAGCCGGTACTCGCGGCCGAACATGGCGTCGTGCTGGGTGATCACCTGCTCGCTCGGGGGCTCTTCGCCGCCGTGGATCTGCTCCTGCATCTGCTCGAAGCGCTCGTGCGCGTCGCGGACGTAGCCGGCGCCCAGGGTCGTCAGGTCCATCTGGGTGCCGAGCAGCTCGCGCAGGTACGCCTTGTTCGGCTCGAAGGTCAGGACGTTGGGCAGCTGCGGCGCGAGGATCTCCGCGGGATCACGGCCGTCGTGGCGTCGCATGAGGTCGCAGGCGATGTGCAGGTGCTCGAGCTCCATGTTCAGGTGCAGCTCCCAGATCGCCTTCACCCTGGGGTCGCTCTCCTGCTCCATGAAGGAGTAGTAGAGGTAGCACTCGTTGTACTCGTGGTTGACGAGCTGCTCCCACCACGTCTCGCCCGGGTCGACGAGCGACTCGTAGTGGGTGACGTGCTCCTCCTCGATCAGCCCGATCTCCTGGTAGAGCTGACGGGCGATCGGCTCCATGTAGGTGGGGCCGGTGTTCATGTAGAAGTTCATCGTCTGCTGCTCCGCCGACAGGACCGTCAGCGCGTGCAGCTTGGACAGGGGGTCGGTCCGGGTCCGGTCGTACGGGTCGCGGACGTTGTCCACCGGGTTCCGGTGGTGGTACTTGGTCGGGCGGCCCGGAATGACCTCCGTCAGGCCGTCGACGATCGACTCCGCCTTGCGGTGCTCGATCATCTCGTACAGGTTCGCGTACCGGTACAGATGGTCGAAGTCCTCCAGCACGCCGAACTGATAGGCCTGCTTGAGGTACGGGTCCGGCTCCATCCGCGCGATCCACGCGGTGAGGTCGACCGCGACCTGCTCATAGGCGATCGTCGTCTCCAGCACCGAAGACACTCCGGGCAGAAGCCAGTTCACGGCTTTCTGCTGCTGCGCCTCGATGTAGCGGGTCCTCGCCAGCTGCCTCTTGATCTCCGGATCGACGGTGTGACGAGCGAGCTGGTGGCTGAACAGGATCGCCTCCACCTCGATCCCGTTCATCGTGATGATCCGGCACCGGGTGTACGGATCACAGTGATCGGGGTCGATCGGCTCGACATTCAGTTCCCGCCAGTTCCTGAGCTGACGGTCCAGCGGGATACCGCGTTGCTCCAAAGGATTGAACGTCATGTGCGCCTCCTTGACGGACCGGTTTCGAACTGCCGGAGTACCCCGAAGAACCTTGTCCACACGGAGTACGACAGAACGCTGGCCATGCTCCGGGCGCCATGGGGCGCGGCTGCGGAACCGCGCGCCGGAGCCGGCGCACTCTCACCCGTCCGGGCCAGTCACGACGCGTGAATCCCTGCCCTCGGCGGGGGTTCGTTCCGGATGCAATTTTCGCACCGTTCAAGGGCATTGAGCTATTAGATGTCTATTGTGAAACCTGGTTCGGCAGCGCGCCAATGCGGTGCGCAGTGCATAAAGTTTGGGATAGCGACGAGGGGGTACTTCGCCGCGCGACCTGCCCACGCATGAGCCCATAAGGATTCGTATGGCCACATCGACCGAGCCGGTCGCCCCTGTCCCCGTAGCAGGCCGCGGCGTGGGCCGCGTGGTGGTGAACTGGATGACCACCACGGATCACAAGAAGATCGGGCATCTTTATCTGATCACATCGTTCATGTTCTTTCTCTTCGGCGGGCTGCTCGCCCTGGCGATGCGGGCGGAGCTGGCCCGGCCGGGTATCCAGATGCTCTCGAACGAGCAGTACAACCAGGCATTCACCATGCACGGCACGGTGATGCTGCTGCTGTTCGCCACCCCGACCTTCGCCGGATTCGCCAACGCCATCATGCCGCTGCAGATCGGCTCGCCCGACGTGGCGTTCCCGCGGCTGAACATGCTGTCGTACTGGCTCTTCCTCTTCGGCGGGCTCATCGTGGTCACAGGCCTTCTGACCACGAACGGCACGGCCGACTTCGGCTGGACCGCCTACACCCCGCTCAGCCGCGCGGAACGCTCGCCCTCCATCGGCTCCGACATGTGGATCATGGGGCTGGCGCTCTCCGGATTCGGCACGATCCTCGGCGCGGTCAACTTCATCACCACGATCATCTGCATGCGCGCCCCGGGCATGACGATGTTCCGCATGCCGCTGTTCACGTGGAACGTGCTGCTCACCTCCGTCCTGGTCCTGCTCGCCTTCCCGGTCCTCGCGGCCGCGCTGCTGGTCCTGGAATCGGACCGCCGCTTCGGCTCCCTCGTCTTCGCCCCCGAGAACGGCGGATCACTGCTGTGGCAGCATCTGTTCTGGTTCTTCGGGCATCCGGAGGTCTACGTCCTGGCGTTGCCGTTCTTCGGCGTGGTGACCGAAATCTTTCCGGTCTTCTCACGCAAACCGATCTTCGGTTACGTGGGGCTGGTCGGCGCCACCATCGCCATCACCGGGCTTTCGCTGACCGTATGGGCGCACCACATGTTCGCCACCGGCGCGGTCCTGCTGCCGTTCTTCTCCTTCATGACGTTCCTCATCGCCGTTCCGACCGGTGTCAAGTTCTTCAACTGGATCGGCACGATGTGGAAAGGGTCCATCTCCTTCGAGACACCCATGCTGTGGGCTGTCGGCTTCCTCGTGACGTTCCTGTTCGGCGGGCTGACCGGCATCATCCTCGCCTCGCCGCCGATGGACTTCCACGTCACCGACTCGTACTTCGTCGTCGCCCATTTCCACTACGTGCTGTTCGGCACGATCGTTTTCGCGATGTTCGCCGGGTTCCATTTCTGGTGGCCGAAAATGACCGGCACCATGCTCGACGAGCGCCTGGGGAAGATCCATTTCTGGACGCTCTTCGTCGGATTCCACATGACGTTCCTCGTGCAGCACTGGCTGGGCGCGGAAGGCATGCCCCGCCGTTACGCCGACTACCTGGCCGCCGACGGGTTCACCGGGCTCAACACCCTGTCGTCGATCGGCGCTTTCCTTCTGGGCCTGTCGACACTGCCGTTCCTCTACAACGTCTGGAAGACAGCGAAGTACGGAAAGCGGATCGAAGTCGACGACCCCTGGGGGTACGGGCGTTCCCTGGAATGGGCGACCTCCTGCCCGCCGCCCCGCCACAACTTCCTCACCCTGCCGAAGATCCGCTCCGAATCCCCCGCCTTCGATCTGCACCACCCCGCTGTGGCCGCCATCGACCGGGTGGAGAACGAGGGGCTCCGCGACGTGGCCGAACCCGGCGAAGGCGTGGCCTCCCCGCTGTCCGACCGCAAGAACGGGAAGTGACGCCGGGAGAGATGACGTTTGGGGAAGCCGCGTCGTCCCGGGAGCGTCAGGCGGAGAGGAGGACGCCCTCACCGGAAGGCTCCTCACCCAGCTGCTCGTGGGCGGCCGCAAGAGCGGCGCCCACGTCCCGCGTGCCGGTGGAGACGCACAGCGTGTAGGTGACGTCCTCCACCCACTGGCGCACCTCGGGGCTGCCGGCATCGGCGTGCAACGCCGCAAGCGCCTCGTACTGCTCGACCAGATCACGCAGAACCGCAGGGTGAGCCATCAGCACGACAGGTCTCCTCACGCTCCCCCACACGCCGCCATTCGGTTGATCGAGCGCTTTCCCAGCGACTCGTCTCGCATTCATCGTCCGCTGCCCGTGCCGGTTTCGCACGGGCAGCGGACGGTGTGCGGAGCGAAACTCCCGGCACCGCATGCCCCTGCCACCGACGCAGCCGCACGGCAAGCCCGCCGAGAGGGACGCGCCCTCCGGCCGGACTTCCTGGTGCCCAGGACGGCGTCCTCGTCCGGAAAGCGTCCAACCGCAGGTCAGGCGTCCTTCTTGATCGAATCCGGGATCGTCACGCACTCCACGTGGTGCGCCATCGGAACTGTTCGCCGGTCCCGCGGGGTGGTCGTCGGCCGAGGCGAGCAGATGGTCAGCCGCAGCCCTCGCAGCCGGGGCGGCATGCGCGGCTGGAACCCCGACGTTCCGGCCCCTGCCCGTCGCCGCCTCACGGCCTCCCGTCGAGACTCGCCCACGAATACCCCCCCAGGTATATCTGTTACGGTGGGAACCGATACCCCGGGGGGTAAATATGTGACGGGAGAGTGCCGTGTTCTTTGTCGACGTCCTTCAGACCGAGGGTCTGGGCAACCGCAGTTATCTGGCGGGGGGTGCCCGAGCGGCCGTGGTGGTGGATCCGCCGCGGGACATCGACCGGGTGATCGCGGCTGCCGCCCGGCGGGAGGTGCGGATCGTGGCGGTCGCGGAGACGCACGTGCACAACGACTACGTGACCGGAGGTCTGGAACTGGCCCGGCTGACCGGTGCCCGCTACCTGGTGCCCGCCGGGGCGTCGGTGGCGTACGCGCGGGTCGCGGTGGCCGACGGTGATGTCGAGGAGATCGAGGAGGGTGTGCTGCTGCGGGCCGTGGCCACCCCCGGGCACACGCCGCACCACACCTCCTACGTGCTGGAGGAGGCAGGGCGCGCGGTCGCCGCGTTCACCGGCGGATCGCTGCTGATCGGCAGCGTGGGCCGTCCGGACCTTGTGGAGCCACGGCTGACCGAGGGGCTGGCGCGGGCGCAGCACGCTTCCGCGCACCGCCTCGCGGCAGAGCTCGACGACGAGGTCGCTGTGATGCCCACGCACGGGTTCGGCAGTTTCTGCTCCTCCGCGCAGGCCGGCGGTGAGCACAGCACGATCGGCATGGAGAAGGGGTCCAACCCGGTGCTGGCCCAGGACGTGGAGACGTTCGTCAAGGAGTTGCTGGCCGGGCTGGACGACGTCCCGGCCTACTACGCACACATGGGGCCGGCCAACGCCGCGGGCCCCACGCCGGTGGACCTGACCGTGCCGGAGCGGGCCGACGCCGGGGAGATCGCCCGCCGCCTGGCGGCCGGTGAGTGGGTGGTGGACCTGCGCAGCCGCGTGGCGTTCGCCGAGGGGCATGTGGCGGGCTCGTTCAACTTCGAGGCCGAGGGACAGCTTGCGACCTATCTGGCGTGGCTGATCCCGTGGGGCAGGCCGGTGACGCTGCTGGCCCGGAGCGCCGAGGAGGTCGCCCGTGCGCAGCGCGAGCTGGCCCGGGTGGGGATCGACCGCCCGGCCGCCGCGGCCGTCGGCTCTCCGACCGACTGGACCAGCGCCGAGGCGCCGCTCGCCTCGTTCCCGCGGGCGGCGTTCGCCGACCTGGCCGCCGCCCGCGAGCGGGGCGAGGACGTGGTGGTGCTGGACGTGCGCCGCGCCGGTGAGCGGGCCGGCGGCTGGATCGAGGGCAGCGTGCACGTTCCGGTCCACGAGGTGCACCAGCGCCTTCACGAAGTTCCCGCGGGGACGGTGTGGGTGCACTGCGCCGGCGGGATGCGTGCGGCGATCGCCGCTTCCGTCCTGGACGCCGCCGGACGCGATGTGGTGGCCGTCGACGACGGTTACCCGGCCGCCGCGGCCGCCGGCCTCCCGGTTGTCACGCGCGCCCAGCACTGACCGCACCACCCTGCTCCACCGGGCCACCGGGCCACCGGGCCACCGGGCCACCGGCCGAGCAGGGGCTTCGTAAGGAAACACCATGTCCTTGTCACCACACGGCCCCGCCCGTGCCACCCCTGTGCAGGCGTACCGCGCCTTCGGGGACGGTACGGCGGTACTGCTCGATGTCCGGGAGATCGATGAACTCGAAACCGGCCACGCGCCCGGTGCGCTGCCGGTGCCGTCGGCGCGGCCGGCCGGCGGTGCGGAGGCGTCCGGCAGCGGGAGCGGGCGCACCGCGGTGCTGCCGTGCCGTTCCGGGCGCCGCTCGCAGCACACCGCGCGGCTGCCGGCCGAACGCGGGGTGGAGGCGGTCGGCGTCACCGGCGGAATGTGCGCCTGGGCCGCCGAGGCCCTGCCCGTCCAGGACGTGCACGGGGCTGCGGGCACCGTCATATGACCGCGCTCGTCCTCGCCCTGCTCGCCGGGGCGCTGGTCGGTCTCGCCCTGGGCTCGCTCGGTGCGGGCGGCAGCATCCTGACCGTACCCGCCCTGATCTACCTGCTCGGCTTCAGTCCGGCCGAGGCCACCACCGCCGGCCTCGTCATCGTGATCGTCACCTCGTTCACCGCGCTGATGGCCCACGCCCGGGCGGGAGCGGTGCACTGGCGGGCCGGACTGCTGTTCGCCGCGGCCGGCCTGCCGCCCGCCGCGGCGGCGGGCCTGCTGTCCGCGCACCTCCCCGCCGCCGTACTGACATTGGCCTTCGCCCTTCTCGCCGTGCTGGCCGGACTGCGCATGCTGCGCCGCCGGACACCACAGGAGAACGGAACGGTGTCGGCGCCCCGCGCGGCAGGGGCAGGAGCCGCCCTGGGCGCGGTGACCGGTTTCCTCGGGGTCGGTGGCGGCTTCCTCGCCGTCCCCGCGCTGGTGTCCGTGCTGGCGGTGCCGATGAGCGTGGCCGTCGGCACCAGCCTGCTGGTCATCGTCGCCAACGCCCTGGTCGCTCTCGCGGCCCGCGCGGCCACCGAGGTCAGCCTGGACTGGGCCCTGATCATGCCGTTCATCGCGACGGCGGTCCTGGGCGCCTGGGACGGCAAGCGGCTGGCCATGAAGATCCGACCCGCCGTCCTGCAGCGGGCCTTCGGCGGTCTGCTGCTGACCGTGGCCGCGGTGATGGCGACCGGAGCCCTGCTGTGAAACAGCCGTGGGGCCTGCCGCGGACGCCCCGCTGTCCGGGCGTCCGCGGCAGGCCCCACGGGATGCCTGACTCTCAAGCCAGCGAAAGGAACAGCTTCTCCAGCCGGGCCCGCATCTGCGCGGAGTCCTGCATCTGCGGGTCCTCACTGGTCATGCACTGCTGCAGACCCGTGGCGATGATCGAGAACCCAGCCCGGTCCAGCGCCTTGGAGACCGCCGACAACTGCGTGACGACGTCCTCGCAGTCCCGGCCCTCCTCGATCATCCTGATCACTCCCGCGAGCTGACCCTGCGCCCGCCGCAGCCGGTTCAACGCCGACTTCAGCTCCTCGGCACTCATGTCGAGCTGCACACCATCCTCCTCACATACCCCCACCCGTATCTTACCGTGGGGGGACCGTCCAGAAAGGCACCCGCTCCATGGCCACCGCCACCGCACTGACCCCCGCCCAGGCCGTCGCCCGCCTCGGCGACTTCACCGTGATCGACGTCCGCACCCCCGGCGAGTACGCCGCCGGGCACCTGCCCGGCGCTCACAACATCCCGCTGGACCGCCTGGGAGAGGCTACGGACGCCCTCCGGCAGGCCGCCCGGCGCACGCCGCTCCTCCTCGTCTGCGCCTCCGGAGCCCGGTCCGCCAAGGGCTGCGAGCAACTGGCCGCCCAGGGCATCGACGCCGCCACACTGAACGGCGGCACCAGCGGCTGGGCCGCCGCGGGCCACGGCATCGAGCGCCCGGCGGGCACACGCGCCACCTGGCCCATGGACCGCCAGGTCCGCCTCGCCGCCGGCACCCTGGTCCTCGCCGGCTTCCTGGCCGGTCTCGCCTGGGCTCCCGCCCATTGGCTGTCCGGGGCCATCGGCGCCGGACTCGTCTTCTCCGGAGTGACCAACACCTGCGGCATGGCCGTCGCCCTGGCCAGGCTGCCCCACAACCGGCCCCCCAGGAACGCTGTCTCCTTCGAGGAGACCCTGCTGCGCCTGACAGTCTGACCGCCTGAGAGCCCCGCCCCGGTACGCTCCGGCAGCCGCCCGGCCGCGCTTCACAGGATTCGCTCCGGCGTACGGGTGGGGGAACGTTCCGGAACAGGTGGACCGCGCGAGTCCGCACGGTCGTGCGGGGCCGGGCGGTGGGGCTCGACGTCGCCGGGCAGGGTGTCCGGGCACAGGCCGGCCTTGATGCCGGGTCCTGCCCCGCCGGGGCGGGGCCCGGGGAGTGGTCAGGCACAGTTTTGCGGCTGTCCAGAACGGTGCCTTGGCCACCCGGAGCGGCAGATGAGCGTCAGGGCGGGCGTCACCGGAACGGCCCTCCGCATGCTCCGGCACATCCTCCAGGGGCCGCTGGAGCGCACCGAAGGCGTCGTGATGTGGCGCTTCTTCGAACACGGTTCACGGCGTACGGGTGCTGTCCGGCAATGACGGAGGAACAGCGGTCGACGCACCCGAGGACCTCGCCAGGGCGGGCATGCTCCTTTGCTCTCGCCTGGTCCGGCATCACTCGAACCGGCGGGAGGTGCGCACCGGGCAGCCGGGGGCTGACCGGTGTACCTGCGCCCGGGGCAGTGGCTGGACGCAGGTATTTCGACGGGACGGCAACCATTCCCGGCTCTGCGGCAACTGTTGAGCAGCCCGTTCCTCACGGGCGCCCACATACCTGCAGATGGGGAAAACACTCATGACTGAGCGGCACGGTCACGGCAAGGCGCGGCACCGCAGAAGGAAGACGGCCCTGCTGGCAGGGGTCCCGCTGGCGCTGGCCGCCGCAGGGGCCATGGCCTACGGCACGGCTTTCGGGGTGTTCGGGGAGGACGCGCAGCCGAAGGCCGCGGCGGCCGCCGCGCCGGACTGGGCCGACGACACCGCTGACGGTTTCGCGTCGGTCCACGCGCTCGGGCAGAAGGGGACGTACGGCGGCAGGGGCGGGAAGACGGTCACCGTGCGCACCCTCGCCGATCTGGAGAAGTACGCGACCGCCCGGGAGCCGTACGTCATCGTGGTGGCCGCCACGATCTCGATGAACCCCAAGGGCAAGGAGATCAAGGTCGCCTCCGACAAGACGATCGTCGGCGCGGGCACCTCGGGGCAGATCGTGGGCGGTGGCTTCTTCCTCGGCCAGGGCGTGCACAACGTGATCATCCGGAACCTCACGATCCGGGATGCGTACCAGGGGATCTGGAACGACAAGGAGCACGACTGGGACGCCGTCCAGATGGACGGCGCGCACCACGTCTGGATCGACCACAACAACCTGCGGCACATGGCCGACGGTCTGATCGACAGCCGCAAGGACACCACCTACGTGACGGTGTCCTGGAACAGGCTGAGCGACAACAACAAGACGTTCGGCATCGGCTGGACCGAGAACACGACCGCCGACCTGACGATCCACCACAACTGGTTCCGGGAGACCGAGCAGCGCAACCCGTCGACCGACAACGTCGCGCACGCCCACCTCTACAACAACTACCTCCAGGACGACCCCGGCACCGGCATCACGTCGTCCTACGGCAACTACGCGCGCGGCAGGACGAAGATGGTCCTGGAGAACAGCTACTTCCAGGGCGTGAACAACCCCGTCATCAAGGACGGCACGGCCGGTCTGGTCCAGCGCGGCAACGTCTTCACCCGCACCAGCGGCCGCAACGAGAGCGGCGGCACCGCGTTCGACCCGAAGGCGTACTACGACTACCGTCTCGACAAGGCGGCCGACGTCCCCGCGCTCCTCAAGTCCGGCGCCGGACCGCAGAGTTCGATCGGCACACCGGTGAGCGCCGATGCGGCGGCCGCCGCCGCCGCGCAGAGCACCCTGACCGTGGCCAAGGACGGCAGCGGCCAGTACAAGAGCGTGCAGAAGGCCGTCGACGCCGTCCCGGCGGGCAACACCTCGCGCGTCGTGATCCGGATCGCGCCCGGCACGTACCGCGAGACGGTGAAGGTCCCGGCGAACAAGCCGCACATCACGTTCGAGGGCACCGGCCGCAGCCGCAAGGACACCGTCATCGTCGAAGGCCACGCCGCCGGGATGGCCAAGCCGGACGGCTCGGGCACCTACGGCACCGGCGGCAGCGCGACCGTCGCCGTGGAGGCCGACGACTTCCGGGCCCGCAACCTCACCATCTCCAACGACTTCGACGAGGCGAAGCACCAGCACCTGAACGGCCAGCAGGCGGTGGCGCTGCGCACCGCCGCCGACCGCATCCGCCTGGACGCCCTCATCATCAGCGGCGACCAGGACACCCTGCTCCTCGACACGGCGGGCAAGGACCGCACGGGCCGGGTGTACCTGACCAACTCCTACGTCATCGGCAACACCGACTTCGTCTTCGGCCGCGCCACCGCGGTCATCGACAAGTCCGTCCTCACCCTGAAGAAGCGCTGGAACGGCACCTCGGCCGGGTACGTCACCGCGCCCAGCACCCCCGCCGGCCGCAAGGGCTTCCTCATCACCCGCACCACCATCGACGGCGACGTGGCCGCCCGGAGCTTCTTCCTCGGCCGCCCCTGGCACGCCGGCGGTGACGCGAGCCTCGACCCGCAGACCACCATCCGCGACAGCATCCTCGGCGCGGCCGTCAAGGCCGCTCCCTGGACGGACATGGGCGGCTTCTCCTGGAAGAACGACCGTTTCGCCGAGTACAGCAACGAGGGCCCGGGCGCAGGTGCCGCCGGCGGTGACCGCCCGCACCTGACGGACGCCCAGGCCGCCGCCCAGGAGACGGCGGACTGGTTCGGCGACTGGGAGCCCACCGGCGTATGATCCCCGGCCCCGGGGGTAAGCCGGGGCGCCCGCTGGGCCGCCTGAGCGGCCTGCTCCTGGAAGACATGACCCACCCCGCCCGTGGGCCATGACGGACAACGGCCGTCGCCCGGCCTGCGCCACGCCCTCGAAGGGGGTGGGAAGGGCCGCACCTCTCCCTTCACCCCGAGCCGGGCGCAACTCGGGCCGAGACCAACCGACACCAAACCTCTGACCTGCCCGAACAGCATCCCCGCAGGCCGGATCAGCAACCGGACCTCGTTCGGGACGAAGAGACCGTGGGTTCACGTCCCGCCACCCCGGCAGCCAGAGAAACAGGTCAGCGATCAGCCACTGAAGGCAGCTGGCCTCTGTCTTTGCACGCGTGTCCAAGATGCCGTCCATGGCCACCGTGCCGGTCCGACCGCACATCGATTCAGCCGATCGTCCGTGACGGCTGCGGGGCGCTCCCTGCCCGTCCGTGCCGGGACCGCTGCGCGCCGACCGGGGCCGGGAGCGCCGTTGGGCAACAGGTGATGCAGACCAAGCGGTTGCTCACTGCTACTCTTCCGGATCTCGTCCGGACATTCATATGTCGCACACATGACACGCACAGGCGCCCGGTTCCGGGGCCCCGAGGTCACTGCGAGGAGACATCGCCCGTGGGCACAGTCGTCGACGACGCCGCCTCCGTGGAGTTCCATGCCTTCTTCGAGCGGCACTACGCCGAACTGGCCCGGTTCGCCCATCTGTTGACCGGCGAGGCGGATGCCGCCGACGACCTGGCCGCGGATGCGCTGCTCGCGCTGTGGCACCGCTGGGACCGGGTGCGGGCGAGCGAGCACCCGGTGGCGTACGCCCGGGGCGTGGTCGCCAATCTGGCCCGGACGCGGATACGCAGCGCGGTGCGCGAGCGGCGGCGTATCGCGCTGTTCTGGGCGCAGCGGGAGGAGAAGGCCGAGAATCCGGACGTGGCCGGGGTGGTCGACGTACAAGGGGCGCTGCGCAGGCTGCCGTTCCGGAAGCGGGCGTGTGTCGTGCTGCGCCATGCGTTCGACCTGTCCGAGAAGGACACCGCGCTGGCCCTGGGCGTGTCGGTCGGTACGGTGAAGAGCCAGACGTCGAAGGGGATGGCCGAGCTGCAGCGGCTGCTCGGCACGCAGGACGCTCCGCGTAAGGTGCACGCGGCGATGGCGCGTACCGGGACTGCCGGAGGAAGGGACCGATGACCATGCGGCGGGACGTGCACGACGAGCTGCGCGCCCGGCTGCACGAGGCGGCCGGGGCGCACCGGCCCGACCGCGCGCGGATCCTGGCACGGCTCGAACGCGGCATGGCGCAGGAGGACCTGCCCCGCTCCCGTGCGGCCCGTCCTCCCCGGTTCGGCTGGGTGCGCGCGGTGGGCGTCACCGCGGCGGTCTCGGGGATCCTCGCCGCCGGCGGCTACGGCGTGGCCTCCGTGGTGGACGACGAGTCTCCGCAGCAGACGGTCGCGGTCCCGCCGACCCCCGCCCCCACCTCCACGCCCGCCCCGTCGACGGACGCGACGCGCCGGGTGCCCTCGCCGGTGGACCCGACGCCCGTGGATCCGGCGCCCGCGGACCCCACGCCGAGCACCTCCCGCGAGCCCCGCCAGCCGAGCGCCTCCCCGTCGCGCACGCCCGATGCCGGCACGCCCGCCGCCGGTGAGCAGGACGGGCCGCTGTGGTCGGACGGCTCCGTGGACCCGCACAGCAACGACTTCTGGGCGCAGAGCAACGTCACCCTCAAGACGCGCGAGGAACTGACTGCGCTGACCGTCGAGTTGCGGATCGCCCAGACCGGCGAGGTCGCCTCCACCGGCGCCTGGCGGTCGCTGCCCGAGGCCGACTTCACACTGACGATCGCCGAGAAGGACGGCTACCTCGTCCACACCTGGGTGCTCAGGCAGGGCCGTACGGTCCCGGCCGGCCAGTGGGTGTTCGCCGGGCAGTACAACCACGCCCGCGGCGGCCGGGACGCCCGGGAGGACCGCTACGCGGCCACCGCCCGGACCCGGAGCGAACAGCTCGCCGTGTCGGGCGGCTTCGCCCGGCACGACAACTGATTCCAAGAACGCGGCAACCTTTTCCCCGCCCGCGGCGACCGGAAGGCGCAAGATCTTCCCTCACGCAAGGAATGGGCATGACTGCACGAGCTGAACAGCGCGTCCGCCACCGTCGCCGGGTCACCATGCGCCGGGCGGTGATCAGCGGAGCCGCCGCCCTCGGGCTGACCGGTGCGGCGATCGTCACCACGACCATGCTGTCCCCCGCCGGGGCCGCCGCGTCCTGGCCCTCGGACACCGGCAGCAAGCCGGTGCCGAAGACCATCCCGGTCTCCGGTGAGTACGACGGCGGGATGAAGAAGTTCTACGGCACCGGCGCCCTGGGCGGCAGCGGCCAGGACGAGGGCCAGTCCCCCCTCTTCGAGCTGGCCGACGGCGCCGTCCTGAAGAACGTCGTCATCGGCACGCCCGCCGCCGACGGCGTCCACTGCAAGGGCAGCTGCACGCTGCAGAACGTGTGGTGGCTGGACGTCGGCGAGGACGCCGCCACCTTCAAGGGCAAGTCGGCTTCCGCGACGTACAAGGTCATCGGCGGCGGGGCGAAGAAGGCCGACGACAAGGTCCTCCAGTTCAACGGGGCCGGCAAGCTCACCGTGACCGGCTTCCAGGTCGAGGGCTTCGGCAAGCTCGTCCGCTCGTGCGGCAACTGCAAGACGCAGCACAAGCGCACGATCGTGCTGAGCGACATCGACGTGACCGCGCCGGGCAAGTCGATCGTCGGCGTCAACCAGAACTACGGCGACACCGCGACGCTCTCGAAGATCCGGGTCCACGGTGACGCGAAGAAGAAGATCAAGACCTGCGTGCGCTTCAAGGGCAACAACACCGGCAAGGAGCCGACCCAGCTGGGCAGCGGCCCCGACGGCACCGCGTGCCGCTTCTCGGCGTCGGACATCACGTACAACTGAGCCGTACGCCTGAGCCGTACCACTGCTGGCTGACGTACGTCGGCGCCGTCGCCACCGCGCGGCGGCGCCGTCGCCCGGACCGTCACCATTCGCAGGCCAGGGCGCCGTACAGCACCAGTTTGGTCACTTGCGTGGTGGGTTGCGTGCGTCATGTGCAGACGCGTAGCGCTCGCCTGGAACGCGGATGACGCGCAAGCGGCCGGTCATCGCCTGTGCGCGGAAGGCCGCCCCGTCAGTACGCCCAGTACCTGACACCGAGACGCCGGCGTGGCCAGGTCGGCTCACGCCAGTCGGCTCAGCGCCGCCGACACCAGAGTCAAGACACCGGGGGCGAGCACCGACGGGTCGGGGGCGAACACGGGGCTGTGGTTTCCCGGTACATTGCCGAACTTCTCGGCCAGGTCCGTCCCGGGGGCCGCCTCCCACACCATGGGCGGGGTCGACGTCACGTACCAGTAGTCGTAGGGCACGCCGTCGGGCGCGAGGAGAGAGAAGTCCTCGCTGCCCATCGCCGGGCCGAAGTCGAACACCGTGGCTGATCCGAACAGTTCGCGGTGCACGGTGGCGATCTCGTCGTCGAGGACGACGTCGTTGACGGTGTTCGGGTATCCGGGCCGGACCGTGACCTCCGGCGGGGTCGGGCAGCCGGCGGTCCGGCACTCGCCCGCGACGATGCGGCGGACGGCTCCGAGGACGCGGTCCCGCACCTTCGCGTCCTGAGTGCGCAGGTTCAGGGAGAGCCGGGCCTCGGCGGGGATGATGTTGTGCTTCGTACCGGCATGGAACTGTCCCACCGTCAGGACCACCGAGTGTGCCGCCGCGACCTCGCGGGACACCACGGTCTGCAGGCGCGTGACGATGTAGGCGGCCGTCACCACCGGGTCGGTCGTCGATTCGGGGCGAGAGCCGTGACCGCCGACGCCGTGAACCACGACGTCGATGTCGTCGGAGGCCGACATGGTGAGGCCCGGGGTGTGCGGGTAGAACCCGGCGAGGCCGGGCGTGACGTGCTGGCCGAGCACGACGTCGGGGAGGGGGAAGCGGGTGTGCAGCCCGTCGGCGACCATGGCCGCCGCCCCGCCACCGGACTCCTCGGCGGGCTGCCCGACGACGACGAGCGTGCCCGACCATGCGCCGCGGGCCGCGGCCAGCGTGTCGGCGGCTCCGGCGAGCCACGTGACGTGCAGATCATGGCCGCAGGCATGCATCACGCCGTCGACGGTGGAGGCGTACTCCAGACCGGTGGCCTCCTGGACCGGCAGTGCGTCCATGTCTCCGCGCAGCCACACGGTCGGGCCGTCGCCATTGGCGAGAACACCGACCACCCCGGTGCGGCCGACACCTTCTGTCACGACGTAGCCGGCCGCGCGCAGCCGCGAGGCGAGCTTCGCGGCGGTGCGGTGCTCCTGGAAGGCGAGCTCCGGATGACGGTGGAGGTCCTGGTAGAAGTCCTCCAGGCCGGCGGGCTTCAAGCCGGCGGTGATCTCTTGTGTGAGGCGGGCGACGGCAGCCGGTTCCTTCATGCCGCTTCCTCCTTCTCTTCGAATGTCGGAACGCTCGCCAGGAGACGGCGTGTATAGGGATGTTGCGGGGCTTGGTACACGTCTCGCACCGGTCCCTGCTCCACCAGCTCGCCCTGGCACAGAACAGCGACCTCGTCGCTGACATGGCGGACGACGGCCAGATCGTGGGAGATGAAGATCATCGTCAGGGACAGGGAACGCCGCAGCTCCTCGAGGAGGTTGAGTACCTCGGCCTGTACGGAGGCGTCCAGCGCCGAGGTGATCTCGTCGGCGATCAGCACTTCGGGTTCCACGGCGAGAGCGCGGGCCACTGCGATGCGCTGGCGCTGACCGCCGGAGAACTCGTGCGGGTACCTGCCGGCCGCGGAGCCGTCCAGCGCGACGGTCCCCAGCCACCGCTCGACCGTCGCAGCGTGCTTCCTGGCATCGGCCCGCACGGGGTCGACGGCCTCGGCGATGGCCTCACCGACCGTCATGCGCGGATTGAGCGAGGCGTACGGGTCCTGGGAGACGAGCTGCACACGACGGCGCACCGCAACGAGCTCCCTCCGCTTGAGACCGGTGAGATCCACTCCGTCGAGGAGGATGCGGCCCGCCCGGGCCGGGTGGATGCCGACGATCGCCTTGGCGATCGTCGACTTTCCGGAGCCGGACTCGCCGACCAGGCCGAGCGTCTGCCCGACCCGGACCCCGGTGGACACGCCGTGCAGCACAGTTCTCGCACGCCTGCCGTGGCCGAAGGCGACGGTCAGTTCCTCGACGACCAGCTTGTGAGGGGACGGGGTCATTCGGCCTGTACCTCCTGGTGTACGGCATGGCAGGCCACATCGTCGATCAGACCCGGTCGTTCGGTCGCACAGACCGTGTCGAGCACCACGGGGCACCTGTCGGCAAAGGCGCAGCCGGGCGGCCGGGCGGCGGGCGCCGGCGGACGGCCCGGGATCGTGGCGAGCGGTGCGCGTTCCCCGGTGCCGGTGTCCTGCAGCCGCGGGCTCGCGGCCAGCAGGGCCCGCGTGTACGGATGCCGGGCGCGGCCCGCCCGCAGATCGGCCGCGGACAGCTCCTCGACGACTCGTCCCGCGTACATCACCATGACCCGGTGGCATACCGTGCCGACGACGCCGATGTCGTGGGAGATGAAGAGCACGCTCGTGCCACGCCGGTGGTTGATGTCCTTCAGAACATCGAGGACTTCGGCCTGGACGGTCACGTCGAGGGCCGTGGTCGGTTCGTCGGCGACGATCAGCCGCGGACCGGGCAGGAGAGCGGCGGCGATCATCGCGCGTTGCCGCATGCCGCCGGACAGCTCGTGCGGATACTGCTTCATGACCCGGGCGGGATCCTTGATCCGTACCTGCTCCAGGGCCTCGACGGCCCGCCGGTCCGCCTCCGCCCGGCGCACGCCCTGGTGCACGCGGAGTGTTTCGGTGAGCTGACCGCTCATCCGCAGCGCGGGGTTGAAGGAGGACGACGGGTCCTGGAAGACGATGCCGATCTCGGTCGCCAGACGCTTGGGGTCGGCTTCGGGGGCGGCCAGGTCGAGGTCGTCCAGAGTCAGTTCGGCGGCATGGGCGGACATCCCCCCTGGCAGCAGCCGGGCCACGCTCATCGCCGTGAGCGACTTGCCGGAGCCCGACTCCCCCACCAGGCCGACGATTTCGCCGGGCATCACGTGGAGGGAGACGTCGTCGACGAGGCGGGTGCCGTCCGGCAGGACGACGGCCAGACCGTCCACCGTCACCAGGGCGTCGTCGGGGGCCCGGTGCGAGGACACGGTTACGGTGTCGAGGGGTGTCGCTGCGGCCTTGGTCCGCCCTCCGCGGGGATCGAGCGCGGCGGCGAGGCCGTCGCCGACGAAGCCCGCGAGGACTCCGGTGACGGTGATGGCCAGCGCCGGGCCGATCGCCTCGGCGGGGTTGGTGTAGAGGGACTCCAGGCCGGAGTTGAGCAGCGCGCCCCAGTCGTAGTCCGGTGCCTGCACGCCGACCCCCAGGAAGGACAGACCGGACAGCGCGACGAGCACGTTCGCGAAGGCCACCGACAGCAGCACCAGCAGCGGTCCTGAGATGTTCGGCAGGAGGTGCCGGACGAGCACGCGGTACGGCGGTACGCCCATCAGGCGCGCCTGCGCCACGAAGTCGCGCTGCGCCACGGAGGCCGCCATGTTCGCCGTGAGCCGGGCGAAGGCGGGAGCACCGCCCAGGCCGATCGCGAGGACGGAGGCGGTGGGCCCGGTCCCGAGGGCCGTGGCGATCACCAGCGCCAGGATCAGCGCCGGGTAGGAGATCATCACGTCGATCAGGCGCAGGCCCAGCTCGCGGACGCGCCTGCCCGACACCCAGACGCCGGTGCCGAGCAGGATGCCGGTGAGCGCGGCGATCGCGGTCGCGGCAAGGGTCATCATCAGGGTGAGGCGGGTGGCGACCAGTGTCCGGGCCAGCACGTCGCGGCCGAGGGCGTCGGTGCCGAGCCAGTGTTCGGCACTCGTCTGCGCGCGGGCGGCGCCGCTCAGTCCGGTCGCCTCCTCCTGCCAGAGAAGGGGCGCAGCAATGCCGAGAAGGATGATCAGTCCGAGGCCGGCGAGGGCTGCGACCAGGGGTGCGTTCCACCGTATGCGTCGCATCAGTGGCCTCCCTTTCCGGCCAGGGTGCGGGGGTCGAGCAGGGCGAGTACGACGTCGACGAGCAGGTTGAGCAGGGCGGCGAGCAGCCCCAGGATCAGGACGCAGCCCTGGATGACGGGGTAGTCGCGGACGAGGAGCGCCTCCACGACGCGTTGGCCGATGCCGGGCCAGGCGAAGACCGATTCGACGACGACCGTGCCGCCGAGCAGCCCGGCGAGGATCAGTCCGCCGAGGGTGAGCGTGGCGGTCAGCAGATTGGGCAGGGCGTGCCGGGCGTACAGGCGCAGGGGAGGCAGTCGGCGGCCCCGCGCGGTACGCATGTAGTCCTGGGCGAGGACGTGTGCGGCCTCGCTGCGCACGATGCGGGCCATGACGCAGGTGGCCGGCAGCACCAGGGCGGCGACCGGCAGCACCATCGACGCGAGGGTCTCGGCGCCGGCCGCCGGGAACCAGCCCAGCTTGATGGCGAAGCCGAGGACGAGGAGGGTGCCGATGATGTACTCGGGGGTGGCGCCGACGGTGCCGGTGACGAAGGTGAACGCACTGTCGGTGCGGCGGCTGCCGCGTGCCGCGGCGGCGAGTCCGATCGGCACGGCGAGCGCCAGCACGATGAGGACGGAGAGCAGCGCGATCTCGGCGGTGAACGGCAGGCGGCCGCCGATGATGTCGGCGACGGGCTCCTGCGTCTGGAAGGAATTGCCCATGTCACCGCGGAGCAGCTTGCCGGTGTAGGTGCCGAACTGTGTGAGCAGCGGCTGGTCCAGGCCGAGTTCGTGGCGGACCCTCTCCACGTCGGAGGGTGTCGCGTCGGCACCGGCGACCACGCGGGCCGGGTCGCCGGGTATGAGCTGCACCATCAGGAACGTACCGGCGACGAGCGTGACCGCGACGGCGGCGAGCCCGGCAAGGCGCCGGACCAGGTAGGTGCCCCAGGGGCCGAGCGGCGCCGGGCGCCCGGTCCCCGTGGTCGTCCGGTCGGCCGGTGTCGCCGCCATCAGCCGGTGATCCGGAGGGTGGAGAGGGTCAGGGACCCGCCCGGCGTCGCGAAGGAAACGCCCTTGCGGGCGATGTAACGCACGTCGACCGTGGCCAGCGGGATCACGTCGTTGGCCTTGAGCAGCGCCTCCTGGGCCTTCTGCCAGGCGGCGCACTTGGCGTTGCGGTCGGTGGTGGAGGTGGCGGCGACGTAGTTCTTCGCGTACGCCGCGTTCTGCACCGCGCCGTAGTTGAGACCGCCCTTGGCCGGTTCAGGACCCAGGAAGTAGGTGCCGCCGCGCGCGAGGGCGCCGGTGATCAGCGGGAAGACGGTGGCGTCCCAGTCGCCCTGGTTGGCGGTGACGTCGGTGGCCCAGGTGGCGTTGTCGGCGTTGGTCAGCTTCACCTCGGCGCCGACAGCGCGCAGGGCTTCGGCGACGTAGGAGTTGCCCGCGCCGCCGGCAACCGCGTTGGACCCCTCCAGCTTGATCGAGACACCCTTCAGGACCTGCTGCGCCGCGGCCTTGTCCGTCCTGGTCAGCAGGGAGCCGTCGGTGGAGACGCAGGCCGCCTTCCCGTCCACGTACGAGGTCAGGGTTTGTCCGGCGCCGCCGAAGACGTTGTTGAACGCGTCCGCGCTGACCGCCTGCGCGATCGCCTTGCGGACCTTCGGGTCGGCGCCCGGGCGCCCGGAGCGCTGGTTGAATCCGATGTAGTTGCGGATGATCGGTGCGGACCTGACCGTGAAGGTGTCGTTGCGCGTAAAGCGCGTGGCGTCCGTGCCGGTGATGGGGGCCAGGTCGAGTGCGCCGGTCTGCAGCTGGTTGGCGAGGGTCGACTCGTTCTTCGAGATCTGGATCCGCAGGCGGTCGGCCGGTTTCCCCGCGGGGACCGAGGCGAACCGCGGATACGCCTCGAAGCCCTTGCGCAGGCGCAGTTCGTACGAGGCCCCGCGCCGCGCCGTCACCATCTCGTACGGACCGGTGGCCGCGCCCTTGACGGCGCCCCGGGCGAGCGCGGCGGCGCCCGCGTCGAGGCCGTTCCTGCAGATGATCCCGGCGCTGGTGCCGGACAGACCGGCGAGGACCTCGCCCCACGGGGCGGCGGTGGTGATGGTGACGGTGCCGGCCGCGTCGTCGCCGGTGATCGTGGTCTTCTCTCCGGCGTTCGCGGCGCCGAAGGTGAGCAGGGCATTGGCCGAGGTCGCCCGGTAGCGCTTCAGGGAGGCGACGACCTGCGAGGCGGTGAGCACTGATCCGTCGGAGCAGGTCAGGCCCTTCTTCAGGATCAGAGCTGTCTTCCTCGGCGTGGACGTCCAGGTTTCGGCGAGACCGGGGACGAAGGTGCCTCCGTCGTCCTGGCCGATCAGCGGCTGGTACAGCAGCGACGTGATGACATAGTCGGTCGCGCCCGCGCCCTTCGCCGGGTCGAACGAGGTGACGTCGGAGGTGACACCGATCTTGACGGTGCCCCCGCTCCTGTCGCCGCCCGAGGAAGGGCCGCCGGCCGGGCCGGTGGTACAGGCGGAGGCCAGGAGGGACGTGGCGGCGGCCATGACGGCGCCGGAGAGGAACCGCGAACGGGGCATGGAGAACTCTCCAGGGCTGAGGACTGAGAGCGGGGCGGTGCTGCGGTGTGTTGCGGCATACAGAACAGGCCACTTCCCGCCCGGCCCCGCAATTGCAAGAATCCGCACCGGGAAGGTGATCGCATGCATGAATCCGCAGGGCCCGTCGGCCCGAAGGCGAAAGACACCCCGTCCCGGGGAACACTCGATGAACTCGATCTCGCACTCGTCAACGCCTTGCAGATGGCGCCCCGCGCCCCCTGGGCGCAGCTGGCCCGCCCGCTCGGCGTGGACGCGGCAACCCTCTCCCGGCGCTGGGCGCGGCTGCGGGACTCCGGCGAGGCATGGGTCACCTGCTACGCCGCTCCCTCCCAGGTCACTTACGGCGCCCTCGCCCTGATCGAGGTGTCGTGCCTGCCGCAGGCGCGGGGAGCTCTGGCCGAGCAGCTTGCCCGGCACCCGCAGGCCATGAGTGTGGAACTGGTGGCGGGATCGTGCGACCTGCTCCTGACAGTGGCCGCGGCGACCATGTCGTTGATGAGCGGGTACGTTCTCGCCCTCGGCCGTATCGAGGCGGTGACCGCGACTCGCACCCACCTGGTGCAGCACGTGCACCGGGACGGAAGCGAGTGGCGCATGGACTCCCTCTCCCGTGACCAGAGGCGCGACCTGACGGAGGCCGAGGACGGCGGCGTCCCTACCGCCGCCGCGGCCACACTCACACCCGGGGACCGCGTCCTGCTGCTCGCCCTCGCCGAGGACGGCCGCCGCTCCGTCACCTCGATCGCCGCCGAACTGGGCCGCCCGGAGTCAACGGTGCGACGGCTGCTGCACTCACTCCTCCACGGCGGCAGAGCGGTGCTGCGTTGCGACGCCGCCCACCTGTATGCGGGCTGGCGCAGCTCGGCGACGCTCTGGATGTCCGTGCCACCCGCCCAACTCATGGCTGCGGGCGATGAGTTGAGTCGCCTGCGGAGCACTCGTATGGCTGCGTCGGTGTCCGCCGAGGCGAACCTGCTGAGTGTCGTGTGGCTGCACGCCTTGGACGACCTCGCTCGTTACGAGGTCCAGGCCGCCGCCAGGATCACCTCCGTGCGCGTGCTCAACCGGGCCGTGAACCTGCGCTGGATCAAGCGCATGGGTCGCCTGCTCGGTGACGACGGCCGCAGCACCGGTTGTGTTCCGGTCGACCCATGGCACCCGATCGCCTGAGAGACTCCCCCCGCTCGAATCGCTCCTTCCTGAGCACGTTGCGCTTTCCGGCACACGGCCCCCGGTCCTGGCGAATCCATGCAATCGGCAGGTCCGACGGGGACGGTCCCCGAGGCTGACACCACCGCCGGACTGCCAACCGGCCGGCCTCAGCCTCCGCACGGGAAGGACGCCCATGTCCACTGCCACGCCCGCCGGCGACGACCTCGTCCACCTCAGCGTCACCGAGGCTCTCCGGCTCTTCGCCCGCCGTGAGCTGTCGCCCGTCGAGCTCATGCGGGCCGTCGTCGAGCGGGCGGAGAAGGTCGAGCCACGGATCAACGCCTTCACCGAGCGGCTCTTCGACGAGGCGCTGGAGCAGGCGCGGCACGCCGAGGACCGCTACCTCGGCAAGAACGGTCCGGCCCCCCGCCCGCTGGAGGGGATCCCGGTGGCCGCCAAGGAGAAACACGCCATCCAGGGCCGCACTCTGTCCGAAGGCTCTCTCGCCCACGAGGGCCGCATCGCCGCCGAGAACGCTCCCGTGATCGATCGCATCCTCGACGCGGGCGGCATCATTCACGCCCGCACCGCGACCCCTGAGTTCTCCCTCACCACTTTCACCCACTCCCGTATGTGGGGCATCACCCGCAACCCCTGGAACCTCGACTTCACCCCCGGTGGCTCCTCCGGCGGCGCGGGCGCCTCCCTCGCCGCCGGCACGGCCCTGCTCGCCTCGGCGTCCGACATCGGCGGCTCCACCCGTATCCCGGCCGCCTTCACCGGAACCGTCGGCTTCAAGGCTCCCTACGGGCGCAACCCCGGCCTCGGCGCGCTCACGGCCGACCACTACCGCGGCGACGGCCCCATGGCCCGTACCGTGGACGACGTCATCGCCTTCCAGAACGCCCTGGCCGGCCCCGACATCCGCGACCACACCTCGATCCGCCCCAAGCTGACCCTGCCCACCTCGTACGAGGACGTGGCCGGGACGCGTATCGCCCTGTGTGTGCGGCTCGGCGAGTACGACGTCCATCCGGAGGTCGAGGCCCACACCCGCGCCGCCGCCCAGACCCTCGCCGACGCCGGCGCACACGTGGAGGAGGTCACCCTCCCCTGGACCCGCCTCGACCTGCTGACCGCGGCCGCCGGCCACTTCTCGACCATCTTCGGCGCCCTCGTCGTCGAGGCCGCCGAATCCCATCGCGAGCTGCTCAGCCCGTATGCGGTCGCCTTCGCCGACACCATGGCCCACGCCCGCACCCGGGTGAGCTACCTCGATTCCCTCCGCGCCGAACACCGGTTGCAACGAGGGCTCGCCACTGCCATGGCCGGATTCGACGCACTGATCTGCCCCACCACCGCCATCCCCGGCTGGCACGCGGGCGATGACCTCGTCGGCGACAAGATCGTGGTGCACGGCGAGGAAGTGGCCGACACCCTGTGGAGCGCCATGACCATGCCTTTCAACATCAACAACCGCTGCCCCGTCCTCAACGTCCCTTCCGGCATGTCGAGCTGGGGAATCCCCACCGGTCTCCAGATCGTCGGCCACCCCTACGACGACCCCGCCGTCTTCCGCGTCGGCAAGGCCCTGGAGGCGCTCCGACCCTGGTCGTACGCACAGATCGAAGTCCGCCTGTCGTGACCGCGATGGGGACGCAAGGTGGACTGCACCGGCCGTTCTCGTCGTCGAGGCAGCTCGGTCGACGGACATCACGGCCGGCGCCCGAGCACCGCGTTCCTCCGAACCCCCTGCTGACCTTCCCCGGCGGCCGACACCGAAGAACAGCCGACGACCGACGACCGCTACCAGGCGAGCGGTTCGGACGCCCCGCCCGCGGTGATGCTCGGTCAGCGACCAGTGCAACGGCCTCACACTCACCCGCCCACCGTCGAAAGGCAGCTCCTGTGAACGCCCCTCAATCCGATCCGCTCTGGCCGGTGTACGACCAGCCGGGCGCCCTGACGACGATCGAGTCCATCGCACTCGAGGACCGTGCCCTGCCCGGTTCCACGTACGACGTTCTGGCACGCGCCGCCGCGCTGTGGCCCGACCGGCCGGCTCCCACCGTGCTGCCCAGCGCGGAGCAGTGGACGCGCAGCGAGTCCGTGTCCTTCGAGCAACTCCGCGACCAGGTACACCGCATCGCCAACCTCTTCCACCGACACGGCGTCCGCCGTACCACCGCCGTGGGCCTGCTGACCCCCAACACCGGCATGCTGCCCGCCACCCTCCTGGCCGCCCAGCTCGCGGGCTGCGCGGCACCGGTCAACCCGGCACTCGCCGCCCAGCACGCCGAACGGCTGCTGAGTCTGAGCGGGGCAAAGATCTTGGTCGCGGCCGGACCCGAACTCGACGCCGACGCATGGCGGACGGCCCGCACCGTGGCTGCATCGCTCCGCTGTCCGGCACTGTTCGCCCTGCGTCCCGTCGGCGCGCCCGATCCCGCGCCCGAACTGGAACGGGTCGAGGGGGTCCACGTCGCCTATCTGCACGTCGCGGCCGCCACCCAGCCGGCAGAGCTCCGTCCTGGCGTGGCGCCTCCGAAAGCCGGTGACCTGGCCGCGTTCTTCCACACCGGCGGCACCACCGGCGCCCCCAAGCTGGCCGCGCACACCCACGCCAACGAGGTGGCCGGCGCCTGGATGATCGCGGCCAACAGCGTGTTGGACTCCGATTCCGTACTCTTCGCCGGGCTGCCGCTGTTCCACGTCAACGCCCTGGTCGTCACCCTGCTGGCACCGCTGTTGCGTGGTCAGCACACTGTGTGGACCGGCCCCCTCGGCTACCGCGAACCGGCGCTGTTCGCGGTCATCTGGAAGATCGTCGAACATTTCCGGATCGCCACCCTGTCCGCCGTCCCGACCGTCTACGCCCGCCTCGCCCAGGTGCCGCTCGATGCGGACATCACCTCGCTGCGCTTCGCGATCGTCGGCGCGTCCCCTCTGCCGCCGGCGGTACGTGCGGCGTTCGAGCACCACACCGGCGTCTCCCTCTGCCAGGGGTACGGACTCACCGAGGCCACCTGCGGCAGCGCTCGGAGCTTCCTGTACGAACACCAGCGCCCGGAGGCCGCGGGCCAGCGCATGCCCTACCAGCAGGTGAAGACGGTACGGATCGACAGCGACGGCCACTGGCACGATCTCCCGCAGGGGGAACCCGGCATTCTCGCCATCAGCGGCCCCACCGTCTTCCCCGGCTACGTCGTCGGTCACGACGACACCGGGCCGCGCCTGGACACCCTCGGCAGTGTGCGCGACGGCTGGCTCAACACCGGCGACCTCGCGCGCGTGGATCCCGACGGATTCATCCACCTGCTCGGCCGCGCGAAGGACCTGATCATCCGCGGCGGCCACAACATAGACCCCGCCGTCATCGAGGACGTCCTCCTCGCCCACCCGGCCGTCACCGGCGCAAGCGCCGTCGGACGCCCCGACCCTCACTCCGGCGAGGTCCCCGTCGCCTACGTCACCCTCAGGCCCGGCACGACCGGCACCGGACCCGACGAGCTGATCGCCTTCGCCGCGCAGCACGTACCCGAGCGAGCCGCGGCCCCCAAGGACGTCATCGTTCTGTCGGCCCTGCCTCTGACAGACATCGGCAAGCCTTCCAAGGTCCCTCTGCGTCTCGACTCCACGCGGCGCGCGATCTCCACAGCCCTGGCCGCCCTCGGCATCACTGTCGCCGGCGAACAGATCCGATGTGAACTCGCAGACGGCCGCCCGATGGTTTTCCTGCCTCCCGTCACCGACCCCGGCCGGCGCCGCCGGATCACCGCCCAACTCGCCCCGTACAACGTGAGCTGGGCATTCACCCGTCCCGGCAGTGCGTAAGACCGGCCTGCCGTCACCGCAGCATCCCGCCGTGAACAGACTCCGGCCGAATTCCCGACCGTCGAGGGCACGGCGGCGGGCGCTCGTGCGGTCGGTTTCAGTCGGGCCCGGCGGGGGCTCCTGGTTCGACCTCGTACCCGCCCTGCGGGGTGGGTACGAGGTGAAGGTGCCGTGGAGCAGTTCGGCGCGTTCTCGCAGGCCGATCAGGCCCTGGCGGGAGCTGGGCAGGGTGACGGCCGGGCGGGTGGCTGCTGTGTTGGTGACGGTGATGCCGAAGTGGTGTGCGTCGTGCCACAGGCGTACCCCGGCGCGGGCTCCGGGGGCGTGCTTGCGCACATCGGTGAGGGCTTCTTGGATCGTGCGGTAGACGGTGCGCTGGGCGGTTGTGCTGATGTCGGTCGGAAGCTCGCCGGTCAGGGTCGTCTTGATGCCGCTGTTGGCGATCAGTTGCTGGAGATCGGCGAGGGTGGGCTGGGGGGGCGGGTTCGGTTTCCTTGCCGCCGGAGGCGCGAAGCAGGGTGACCATGTGGCGGAGTCCGTCGAAGGTGTTCACGCTCAGGGAACGGATGGTGCGGGCGGCATCGCGGGCATCGGGATCCGTCGATCGACGACGGATAGACAAGCACGAGAAGCTCCTGGCGGACACAGGTGATCTTGGCTGAGAACCCGTCTACCAGGAGCTTCGTCGTTACGTACAACCCGTTGACCCTCAACAGCTCGGCATCGCGGTCAGGTTGGAAAAGGTTCACTGAACGAACGGATCCCAAGAGAACGGGATCAGTCTGCCCGGCGGAATGCGTGGAGCCAGCACCGCTTGCGGAAACTCATTCCGTCCCCCACCGCACGACGTCGAACGTCAGGAAATGGGGAACCAGGTCGAGAGGCGCTTGGCGATGACCGGTACATCGATGTTGTCCTGCGCAATTTCCTCGACGAACGGGCCGGCAACGGAGACGGGGGGCGGGACGGTACTGGCGCTGACGCCGTTGAACCGCAGGAAGACACGCATGGCGAGCCAAGCGGTGCGCTTGTTGCCGTCGATCAGCGCGTGATTGCGGGCGACGGAGTGCAGAAGTGCCGCGGCCTTCTCGTGCAGCGTGGGATACAACTCGGCCCCGAACACGTTCGTCCGGGGTCGCTCGATCGCCGACACCAGAAGGCCCATGTCACGCACGCTGTACTCGGTGCCGTTGACCGTGCGGGCGATGGCCAGGATCTCGTCGATCTGGATGTAGCGCACGTCGATCACTTCAGGTAATCCAGGATCTCCGCATCGCTGTCCATGAGCTCGGCCAAGACGTCCTCGACCTTCAGCTCGGCCCGGTTCTGAGCGTCACGGATGGCCTCAATGGCAAGTTCCTGCTTGCTGCGGCCCTCACGACGAGCCCGCTCGGTGAGCTTCGCGTCCAGGTCGTCGGGGAGCCGGAGTGTCATCGCCATACAGGGATGATACCAGTTCGGTATCAAAGCGGCGTGGTCGGGCCACGTTCTCAGCTCCGAGGAATGCGGGCCGAGATGGTCGCGCTCGCACCGCCACTGCGGAGCTGCGGCAGAGACGCCCGCTTCGAGCGTCGTCCGAGCGTCAAGAATCTCTGAAAGAGCCTCTGAAGGCGTCACCGATGCAAATGCCTCACTCACGAATCCGCAGGTCAGAGGGCTCTCAAAGATTGATTCGTCCGCTCGAACCGCTACACGGAGGGAAACAGGTCGAGCAACCCACCCGAACAACAAAACCACAGGTCAGGAGCCCTTTACCGCAGGCTCCAAAATCGCCACGCACTCCACGTGGTGGGTCATCGGGAACAGGTCGAACGCGCGCAGCGTGCGCGGCTTGTAGCCCGCCTCGCGGAAGTACGCCAGGTCCCGGGCCAGCGCCGCCGGGTCGCAGGCCACGTACGCGATGCGGCGGGCGCCCAGGGTGGCCAGGTGCTTGACCGTCTGCTTGCCGGCTCCCGCGCGGGGCGGGTCCAGGACGATCAGGTCGACGTCCGTGATGCCGGTGCGCGGCAGGACCTGTTCGACCTTGCCCTGCTCGATGCGGACCCGCTCGAAGCCCTGGAGGTTGTGGCGGGCGTCCTCCACCGCGCGCTTGCTCGTCTCGATGCCGAGCACCGCGCCCTGGTCGCCCACCCGGTCGGCGATCGCGCCCGCGAAGAGGCCGACCCCGCAGTAGAGGTCGAGGGCCGAGTCGCCCTTGCGCGGCAGCAGGCCCTGCATGACGGCGCGCATCAGGGTGTCCGCGGCCTGCGGGTGGACCTGCCAGAAGCCACCCATGCCGACGCGGTACGTACGGCCGTCCGCCCGCTCGCGCACGAAGGCGCGGCCGTGCACCCGGTGCACTCCGCCGTCCTTCTCCTCCACGCGCAGGACCGAGACCGGCTTGTCCAGCTCGACGAGGGGGAGGCGGCCTCCCGGCCGCGGGGTGAGGACCACCTGACGGTCGTTCGAGCCGGTGGCGGCGATCGCCTCGACCGACGCCATCTGGGGCCAGTCCTGCTTCTCGATGCCGAGTTCGCTGACACCCGGTGCGGCGATCAGGCAGTGGTCGATGGGCTGGACCTCGTGCGAGCGGTGCTTGCGCAGCCCGGCGCGGCCCTCGGCGTCCACGGCGTACTGCACGCGCGTGCGCCACGCGGGCACCTCGCCCTGGGGCAGCTTGTCGCCCTCCGCCGGCATGACGGTGCCGTCCCAGCCCGCCTCCTCCGGGGTGAGGCCCGCGAGCCGCATGAGCTGCTCGGCGACGACCTCGCCCTTGAGCCGCCGCTGCGCGCCCGGCTTGGCGTGCTGCCAGTCGCAGCCGCCGCACTTGCCGGGTCCGGCGTACGGGCAGGGGGCCTCGACGCGGTCCTTGGACGCCTCTATGACCTCGACCGCGTCGGCGCGCAGGTAGCGGGAGGTCTCCCCGCCGTCCGTCACGCGGGCGCGGACCTTCTCGCCGGGCAGCGCGTGCCGTACGAACAGCACCCGGCCCTCGTCGGTGCGGGCGATGCAGTGGCCGCCGTGGGCCACGGGACCGACCTCGACCTCGTACTCGGTTCCGACCAGGGACTGGTCGGCCGTTTCCTTGGATTCTGACTGCATGACGGGGTGACTCCAGAGATCAAAGGGGTACGGCCGGACAACAGCCCACCAGTCTACGTGGGAGTCGTCCGGCCGTTCACCACAGCGAAGCCAGGAAGCGAAGCCAGGAGCGGCGTCAGCGCTTGCCGCTGGGCTCCTTCGAGCGGCGGTCGTCCACCGGGCCCCGCCGCACCGCGCCCGGCGGGTTCCACTCCTGGCGCTTCTTCGCCCGCTCCTTCGCGAGCTCGGAGGACCGCAGCTGGTACGGCACCGAGGTCACCATCACACCCGGCGTGAACAGCAGCCGGCCCTTGAGCCGCAGCGCGCTCTGGTTGTGCAGCAGGTGCTCGTACCAGTGCCCGACCACGTACTCCGGGATGTAGACGCTGATCGCGTCCCTCGGGCTCTCGCGCCGCAGGCTCTTCACGTACTCGATGATCGGCCGCGTGATCTCGCGGTAGGGCGAGTCGAGGATCTTCAGCGGCACGTTGATGCCGCGCCGCTCCCACTCCTCCTTCAGCGTCTTCGTCTCGGCCGGGTCGACGCTGATGCTCAGCGCCTCCAGCTTGTCCGAGCGCGTCAGCTTGGCGAATGCCAGGGCCCGCAGCGTCGGCTTGTGGACCTTGGAGACCAGGACGATGGAGTGGACGCGGGACGGGCGGACACTGTCGTCGGAGGGCCCCTCGTCGGCGGCGATCTCCTCGGCGACGCGGTCGTAGTGCTTACGGATCGCGGTCATCGTCCCGTAGAAGATCACCATGCCGAGCAGCGCGACCCACGCGCCGTGCGTGAACTTGGTGGCCAGCACGACCACGAGCACCAGGCCCGTGAAGAACGCTCCGAAGGCGTTGATCGCGCGGGAGCGGACCATGCGGCGGCGCGCGGCCGGGTCCTTCTCCGTGCTCAGGTGGCGGTTCCAGTGCCGCACCATGCCGATCTGGCTGAGCGTGAAGGAGACGAAGACGCCGACGATGTAGAGCTGGATGAGCCGGGTCGAGTCGGCCTCGTAGATCCAGACGAGCAGGATGGCCGCGCCCGCGAGCAGCACGATGCCGTTGGAGAAGGCGAGGCGGTCGCCGCGGGTGTGCAGCTGGCGCGGCAGGTAGCGGTCCTGCGCGAGGATCGAGCCGAGCAGCGGGAAGCCGTTGTACGCGGTGTTCGCGGCCAGGAAGAGGACGAGCGCGGTGGCCGCGGCGAGCAGTACGAAGAAGAACGTGCCGTCGCCGAAGACGGCGGCCGCGACCTGGGAGATCACCGGGTCCTGGACATAGTCGGGGCCGACGGCGACGCCGTTGTGGATGAGGTCCTTCGCCGGGAACTCCGCCATCTTCACGTCGGAGGCCATGGCGAGGCCGATGATCCCGCAGAACATGGTGACGGCCAGCGCGCCCATCAGGGCGAGCGTCGAGGCGGCGTTCTTGCTCTTGGGCTTGCGGAACGCGGGCACGCCGTTGCTGATCGCCTCGACGCCGGTGAGCGCCGCGCAGCCGGAGGAGAAGGCGCGCAGCAGCAGGAAGACGAGGGCGAAGCCGGCCAGGCCCTCGTGTTCGGGCTTGATCTCGAAGCCGGAGGTCGGGGCGTGCATGGTGTCGCCCATGACGACGGAGCGGTAGGTGCCCCAGGCAATCATGATGAAGACGCCCGCCACGAAGACGTACGTGGGGATGGCGAAGAGCTTGCCCGACTCCTTCACACCACGCAGGTTCATGAGCGTCAGCAGCACGATGATGCCGATGGCGCACGCCACCTTGTGCTCGACGACGAAGTGGATCGCGGAGCCGAGGTTCTCCACCCCGGACGAGATCGACACGGCGACGGTGAGGACGTAGTCGACGAGCAGGGCACTGGCGACGGTCAGTCCCGACTTGGGGCCGAGGTTGGTGTTGGCGACCTCGTAGTCGCCGCCGCCGCTCGGGTAGGCACGCACGTTCTGGCGGTACGAGGCCACCACCGTGAACATCAGCACCACGACCGCGACGGCGATCCACGGACTGAAGTGATACGCCGACACGCCCGCGATGGAGAGTACGAGGAGCACTTCTCCCGGTGCGTACGCCACGGACGAGAGCGGGTCGGAGGCGAAGACGGGAAGTGCGATGCGTTTGGGGAGGAGGGTTTCTCCCAGCCTGTCGCTACGCAGCGCCCGGCCGATCAGGATCCGTTTGGGCACGTCGGTCAGTTTGGACACGCAGAGGATCGTAAGCGTTCGAAAAGGACACCGCCCAACCACCACCCCCACTTTTACGGAACCTGAACGGGCGGCTCATGCCGGACGTGATCGATGGCACGTTCGGGGTTGACGCTACGGTGGACGAAGACAGGGGCGAGGCAGTACCGGGCACTTTGCCCCGTGCCACCCCCGGTGAGCCGAGAAGGAAGATGTGAGCAGGGTGTTTGTGCAGGTCAGCGGGGCGACCAGGAGTGCGGGGTAACGGGACGATGCACGTCGTCATCATGGGCTGCGGGCGAGTGGGAGCGGCTCTCGCGCAGAACCTGGAGCAACAGGGGCACACGGTCGCGGTGATCGACCGGGACCCCACGGCCTTCCGCCGCCTGGGGTCCGGTTTCGGGGGCCGCAGGGTCACCGGGGTCGGCTTCGACCAGGACACCCTCCGCGAGGCGGGCATCGAGGAAGCCGGCGCCTTCGCCGCGGTGAGCAGCGGTGACAACTCCAACATCATCGCGGCCCGGGTGGCCCGCGAGATGTTCGCGATCGAAAACGTCGCGGCCCGTATCTACGACCCGCGCCGCGCCGAGGTCTACCAGCGCCTGGGCATCCCCACCGTCGCCACGGTCCGCTGGACCGCCGACCAGATGATGCGGCGGCTGCTGCCCTCCGGGGCGGAGCCGCTGTGGCGCGACCCGAGCGGCGGTGTGCAGCTCGCCGAGGTGCACACCTCCCCCGCCTGGATCGGGCACAAGATCAGCCGGCTCCAGGAGGAGACGGGCGTGCGCGTCGCGTTCCTCACCCGGCTGGGCGAGGCCGTACTGCCGACGTCCCAGACCGTGCTCCAGGAGGGCGACCTCGTCCACGTGATGATGCGTACGGAAGAGATCGCGAAGGTCGAGGCGGCCTGCTCGCAGGGTCCCGAGGAGGGCGGTCACGCATGAGGGTCGCTATTGCCGGTGCCGGCGCGGTGGGCCGTTCCATCGCGGGCGAGCTGCTGGAGAACGGTCACGAGATCCTGCTCATCGACAAGGCGCCGACCGCCATCTCGGTGGAGCGGGTGCCGCTCGCCGAGTGGCTGCTGGCCGACGCCTGCGAGATCACCTCGCTCGACGAGGCGGCGCTCCAGCGCTGCAACGTGGTGATCGCGGCGACCGGTGACGACAAGGTCAACCTGGTCGTCTCGCTGCTCGCGAAGACCGAGTACGGGGTGCCGCGCGTCGTCGCCCGCGTCAACAACCCCAAGAACGAGTGGCTGTTCACCGAGGCCTGGGGCGTCGACGTCGCGGTCTCCACGCCGCGCCTGATGTCGGCGCTGGTCGAGGAGGCGGTGAGCGTCGGCGATCTCGTACGGCTGCTGCGCTTCAGCCACGGCGACGCCAACCTCGTCGAACTGACGCTGCCGCCCGAGTCGGCACTGGCCGGCACGCAGGTCGGGGACGTGGACTGGCCGGAGGACACCTCGCTGGTCACCATCATCCGCGGTACGCGCGTGCTCACGCCGAGCCAGGAGGAGACCCTGGAGGCGGGCGACGAGCTGCTGTTCGTGGCCGCTCAGGCGCGCGAGGAGCAGCTGGAGGACCTGCTGTCGGTCCGCAAGGCGGACACGGCGGGCTGACGGCCGTCCGTACGTGAGTGGTGCCGATCGTCTTCATCGGGCTGATGGTGCCGCACCTCGTCCGGACCCTCACGGGACCCGACATGCGCT